>CBFCYU010000001.1:0-44926 GCA_965602415.1 uncultured bacterium
GTTCCCGCCTACTTCAACGACTCGCAGCGACAGGCAACGAAGGACGCAGGCAAGATCGCCGGCCTCGAAGTGATGCGGATCATCAATGAACCGACGGCGGCCGCGCTTGCCTACGGCCTCGACAAGGAACATGAGCAGACGATTCTCGTCTACGATCTCGGCGGCGGCACGTTCGACGTGTCGATCCTCGAGATCGGAGACGGGGTCTTCGATGTTCTCGCCACCGACGGTGACACGCGACTCGGCGGAGACGACTTCGATCAGCGGATCATCGACTGGCTCGTCGACGAGTTCCGGAAGGACACGGGGGTCGATATCTCGAAAGACCCAAGCGCCCTGCAGCGGTTGAAGGACGCCGCCGAGGCGGCAAAGAAGGAGCTGTCGACTCGGATGGAAACGACGATTCACCTCCCCTACATCACCGCCGACGCCAGTGGCCCGAAGCACCTCGAGAAGAAGCTCTCGCGAGCCAAGTTCGAGGGAATGATCGACGACTACCTTCAGCAGACGATCGGTGTGGTCGATGCGACGCTCCGCGAGTCGGGGAAGGGGCCTGACGACATCGATCAGGTCGTCCTCGTCGGTGGGTCGACGCGAATCCCGAAGGTCCAAGAGCTGATCGCGAGCCGCATGCCCGGGAAGACGAATCGGGAGATCAATCCCGACGAGGTCGTCGCTGCCGGTGCGGCAATCCAGGGCGGCGTCCTGTCCGGTGAGGTCGACGAAATCGTCCTCCTCGACGTCACGCCGCTGACCCTGTCGATCGAGACGCTCGGCGGCGTCGCGACGCCGCTGATCGAGCGAAACACGACGATCCCAACCGAAAAGACGAAGACGTTCACCACCGCGGAGGACAGCCAACCGGCGGTGGAGATCCACGTCGTACAGGGCGAACGGAAGATGGCCGCCGACAACAAGTCGCTCGGCAAGTTCCAGTTGACCGGGCTACCTCCCGCGCCACGCGGGATCCCTCAGATCGACGTGACGTTCAACATCGACGCCGACGGGATCCTCCACGTCACCGCGAAGGACAAGGCAACGTCGAAGAGCTCGTCGATCACCATTCAGGACTCCTCGCGACTCGACGATTCCGATATCGATCGGATGCAGAAAGAGGCCGAGGAGCACGCCGAGGAAGATCGGGTGAAGAGCGAGCTCGTGGAGGTCCGCAACCAAGCCGATCAGCTGATCTACTCGGCGGAGAAAGCGCTCTCCGATCTCGGTGAGAAGGTCGACGCCGCCAAGCGGTCCGACATCGAGGATCGGATCCGCCGCCTGCGGGAGAAGCTCGACGGGGACGCAGACATCGCAGAGATCCGTCGGGAGACCGAGGAACTCGCCAAGGCGTCGCAGGACGTTGCGGCTGAGGCGTACAAAGAGGCCGAATCGGCCGCCGGAGGCGCCGCCTCGGAGAGCGAAGCGACCGCGGATGAGGAAGCGGACGAAGGCGAGTACATCGACGCCGAGTACGACGAGCAATAGCCAAGCCCATGTGAGGAGAGTTCGTGGCCAATCAGGACTACTATGAGACCCTCGGCGTCGCTCGCGACGCGAGTGAAGCCGAGATCAAGCGGGCCTATCGGCAGAAGGCGAAGGAGATCCACCCCGATCGAAATCCCGAGAATCGGAGCCGAGCCGAGGAGGAGTTCAAGCGCGTCGCCGAGGCCTATGAGGTCCTGTCCGATCCTCAGAAGCATGCTCGGTACGATCGCTACGGCCACGCCGGTCCCGATCAGGGATTCACGTTCGGAGACACGGATTTCCGCCGAGCCCGCGAGGCGTACCACGAGTTCGGGTTCGGCGGCCTCGAAGACATCTTTGACCTATTCTCCCGGCAGGGCGGGATGCGCGGCAGACCGCAGCAGCAGCGATCCCGCCGTGGGGAGAGCATCGAGTACAAGCTCCGCATCACCCTTGAGGACGCGGCACACGGCACGAAGATGACCGTCACCATCCCCCGCCTCGTCGCGTGCGAAGTCTGTTCCGGAAGCGGCATGGAGCCGGGCACCTCGAAGCGAACCTGTCCGACCTGCGGAGGCCAGGGGCAGATCGAGTATCGCCAGCAGAGCCTTCTAGGCAGCTTCATCAACGTGCACAGCTGCCCGGAGTGCAACGGAACCGGTGAGCTGATCGAACAACCTTGTCGCCGCTGCCGGGGTGCCGGTCGGGTCAAGGAGAAGAGCAAGATCTCGATCACCGTCCCTCCCGGGGTGGACAGTGGTTCGCGGCTCCGCCTGCGAGGGCAAGGGAACGCGGGCGTCGAAGGAGGGCAAAGCGGCGACCTGTTTATCGTCATCGAGCTGATCTCTCATCCGACCTTTCGGAGAGAAGGAACCGACATCCGATCCAACGTGGCGATCTCGTATCCACAGGCCGCTCTCGGTGCGAAGATCAGCGTCGAAACCCTGTGGGGAGAAGAGACCGTCAGCATCCCGGCGGGGACCCAGCCTGGGGAGGTCTTCAGATTGAGAGGGAAGGGGATCGCCAACATCCACCGCGGGGGAGGCAAGGGAGATCACCTCGCCGAGGTGACAATCGAGGTTCCGTCGAAGCTGGACTCCAAGCAGCGTACCGCGCTGAAGGCCTACGCCAAATCGCTCGGATCAAGTCGTTAGACTAGAGTTCGCCCGCACCGAGCAAATCGAGAAGAATCGGCCGCATCCGCGACAGGGCCCGCTTCCGGTGACTGATTCGGTTCTTCTCAGCGAGAGACATCTCGGCCAGCGTTCGCATGCTCCCTTTGGGGACGAAGAGCGGATCATAGCCGAACCCGCCTTCTCCCGAGAGCCCTTCGGCAATGATCCCGCGAAGAACGCCGCTTGTAGCGAACGTCTCTCCGTCTGGAAGCTGCAGGACCGCCACTGCGATGAACCTCGCCCGCCGGTCGGCGGCACCGGTCATTTGTCGAAGAAGAAGCTGGTTGTTGCGCCCGTAGTCGACCGGCTCCCCAGAGAATCGTGCCGACCGCACCCCCGGCGCACCCCCGAGGTGCACGACCTCGAGCCCCGCGTCCTCGGCCAGCACCGGAAGACCGGTCTCGAGGCAGATCGTCCGCGCCTTGAGGAGCGCGTTGTCGAGGAACGTCTCGCCCGTCTCGGCGACATCGGAGAATGGACGGTCGGAAAACGCAAGGAGCTCCAGGCCTTCAATTTCGGCCAGGAGCTCCACAGCTTCCACAATCTTCCCCTCGTTCTTGGTTCCGAGGAGGAGTCGCGTCATTCGCTCTTCTTGATCGGCTGGAGATCGAGCGAGTCGGCGAAGTGGCACGTGACGAAGTGCAGGTCGCCGAGATCTCGGTACTCCGGCTCTTCGGTCTTGCAGATGTCCTTGGCGTAGCGGCACCGCGGATGGAAGTAGCATCCGGGGGGAGGGGCAACCGGGCTCGGTACGTCTCCCTCGAGCAGGATCCGCTCGACGCTCCAGGATGGATCTGGAACCGGGACGGCCGACATCAGCGCCTCGGTGTACGGATGCTTCGTATCCGTGAACAGCTCTTCGGTCTTCGCCAGCTCGGCGATCTTCCCGAGATACATCACCGCGACTCGGGTGCTGATGTGCCGCACGACGGAGAGATCGTGCGCGATGAACAGATACGTGAGGCCGAATTCACCCTGCAGATCCTCGAGCAAGTTGATCACCTGTGCCTGGATCGACACATCGAGTGCCGACACCGGCTCGTCGCAGATGATCAGTTGCGGATCGAGCGCCAACGCGCGGGCGACGCCGATTCGCTGTCGCTGCCCGCCGGAGAATTCATGTGGATAGCGCTTCATGTGATCCGGCTTCAGCCCGACCGCGGCGAGGAGCGCCTTGACGCGATCCTCGCGTTCGGCACCCTTCGCCATCTTGTGAACAAGAAGGGGCTCGCCGACGATCGCACCGACCGTCATCCGTGGGTTCAGCGAAGAGTAGGGATCCTGGAAGATGATCTGCATCTCACGGCGAAGCGCCTTCAGATCCTTGCGGGAAACTTTGGCCACATCAACGTCGACCGACTCCTGGCCCGCAGGAGCCAGTTTCTTGCTCCGGAAGACGACGTCCCCCGCCGTCGGCTCGATCAGCCGCAGAATGGTTCGGCCCGCCGTCGTCTTGCCGCAACCGCTCTCGCCGACCAGACCGAGCGTCTCCCCTTCGGGGATGAACATGTCGACCTTGTCGACCGCCTTGACGTGCGCCACGGTTCGCCTGAACACTCCCTTGCGAACGGGGAAGTATTTCACGAGCCCTTTGACGTCTAGAAGGATGTTATCGGAAGACAAACTCGATCACCTCGCTGTCACTCGTAGAGCCAACAGGCCGCGTTGTGGCCCGGCGCCACTTCCTTCAACCCCGGCATCGTCGTCTTGCAGATCTCCATCGCGTGGGGACATCTCGGCTCGAACCCGCAGCCCGGCGGGACTTCGAACGGGTCCGGCACGACCCCCTTGATCGGCTCCAGCCGATCCTTTCGGGACACCAACGACGGGATGGAGTTCAGCAGACCTTGGGTGTACGGATGCTTCGGGTTGTGGAACACCTCGCCGACCGTCGAGCCCTCGACAATCCGCCCGAGATACATGACGACGACGTCGTCGGCCATCCCCGCAATCACGCCGAGGTCGTGTGTGATGAACTGGATCGACGCCTGGAATTCCCTTCGCAGCTCGTTCATCAATTCGAGGACCTGCGCCTGGATCGTTACGTCGAGGGCAGTCGTTGGCTCGTCGGCGATGAGCAGGGACGGGTTGCAGGACAGGGCCATGGCGATCATCGCGCGCTGCCGCATGCCCCCCGACAGTTGATGCGGATACTCGTCGACACGCTGTTCCGGGAGAGGGATTCCCACCTCTCGGAGCATGTCGATCGCCTTCTGTTTCGCCTTGGCCTTGTTGAGCTTCTGGTGGAGGATGATCGCTTCCATGATCTGGTTGCCGATGGTGTAGACGGGATTCAGGGACGTCATCGGCTCCTGGAAGATCATCGCGATCTCGTTTCCGCGGATCGATCGCATCTCGCGACCTTTGGGGTTGAATTTCGTCAGGTCCATGACCTTGCCGCCCCGGTGGAAGAGGATCTCTCCCTCCTCGATCTTCCCCGGCGGGATCTGGACCAGCCCCATGATCGACAGGGCCGTGACCGACTTTCCGCATCCGCTCTCGCCGACGATTCCGAGCGTCTTCTCCTGCTCGATCACGTAGTCGACACCGTCAACGGCTCGGACGACGCCGTCCTCCGTGTAGAAATACGTCTTTAGACCTCTGACCTCGATTAGCGGCACCGGTCCTCCCTCCTCGTCAAAACGCTAAAGGATCGATAGTACGAAGCCGAGCAACATGAATGCAACGGCCAGTGTGACAGTGAGCGTCCGCTTGGGATCTCTGACCTCGTCACGTCCGAAAACGGTACTCGACATCCCCGATCCGAACGCTCCGCCCAACCCAGAATGCTCGCTCATCTGGAGCAGGATCAATCCCATCAGTGCTAAACAGTCGAAGAAGAAAAGAGCCTCAAGGATGATTCGCCACATGACTTACTGGTCCTTTCTCAGTCCCTTTGGGGTGTCTGGCGTCGGCAGATTATAGCACAAAGGATATGGCACCTCAATAGCCCAACTTCCGGGCCTTGCGCGGGTTTCGAGGTTCTCGTATCCTGTCTAGAGCGCAGCTCGAAAGGCAGGTGGCTTCGAACCGTGCGCAAGTTTGTCTTCATCACGGGAGGCGTGCTTTCCGGACTCGGGAAGGGCGTCGTTTCCGCGTCGATCGGTCTCCTCTTCAAGCTGCAGGGCTATCGCGTCAGCCTGCAGAAAATCGACCCCTACGTTAACGTCGATGCCGGAACGATGAACCCGTACGAACACGGTGAGGTCTTCGTCACGCACGACGGGCGAGAGACCGACCTCGACATCGGCCGCTATGAGCGCTTCCTCGATGAGGAGCTTTCCGCCTGCAACTACTTCACAACGGGTCAGGTCTACTGGAACGTCATCCGCAAGGAGCGAGCCGGGAAGTACCTCGGACAGACGGTCCAGGTCATCCCTCACATCTCCGACGAAATCAAGCGCCTGATCCGTCTCCCGTTGGACGAGACCGACGCGGAGATCGGGGTGATCGAGGTCGGCGGCACGGTGGGAGACATCGAGAGCCTCCCGTTCCTCGAGGCCCTCCGCCAGATGAAAGATGAACTGCCGCGGGAAGACACGTTCTTCGTTCACGTCACCCTGCTGCCGCGCCTGACGACCTCGGACGAGCTGAAGACGAAGCCGACCCAGCACAGCGTGAAGGAGCTGAGAGCCATCGGCATCCAGCCGGACGTGATCGTCGCTCGATGCGACGTGCCGTTGCCGGACCCCGTCAAACGGAAGATCGCTCTCTTCTGCGATGTCCCGATCGAGAACGTGATCGACAACCCCGACTTCCCGACGATCTACCATGCGCCGCTGCGGTTGAACGACTACGGCCTAACGCGAAGTGTAGCGACCGGCCTTGAACTTGACACGGAGAGAGCCCCCGATCTGGCGGACTGGGTCTCCTGCGTTCGCCGGCTCGAGGCCCCCGCGTCGCGGGTCCGAATCGGAATCGTCGGGAAGTACGTCGAGCTGCGGGACTCGTACATCAGCATCCGAGAGGCCCTGTTCCACGCTGGCGCGGCCGAGGACGTCGGCATCGACATCGACTGGATCCCGTCCGACGCGATCGCGAAGGAGAGTCCCACACGGCACCTCGCGCCCCTCGACGGCGTCCTGATTCCCGGCGGATTCGGCGATCGAGGGATCGAGGGAAAGATCGAGGCGGTGGAATACGCTCGCACGAAGCGTGTCCCGTACTTCGGTCTCTGCCTCGGGCTGCAGTGCGCGACCATCGAGTTCGCCCGGAACGTCCTCGGTCTCGATGGGGCAAACAGCTCGGAGTTCGATCCGGATACGCCTCACCCGGTGATCAGCCTCCTCGAGGAGCAACTCGGCGTCGCTCTCAAGGGCGGGACGATGAGACTCGGGGTCTACGAGACGGAGCTTCGCGAGGGATCGACCAGCGCCTCCTGCTACGGGACACATCGGATCGCGGAGCGGCATCGCCACCGCTACGAGTTCAACTCCGCTTATCGGGGCCTCCTGGAGGCGGCCGGGATGCGAATCGCGGGAACGTCGTTGGACGATCAGCTCGTCGAGGTGATCGAGCTGACCGATCACCCGTGGTTCGTCGGGGTCCAGTTTCACCCGGAATTCTCGTCGCGTCTTCTCTCTCCCCATCCTCTGTTCCGCGGGTTCGTACGCTCATGTCTCGAACAAAAGGCCTCCTCGCGCTCCTCTTCCTAGGAATCGTCGTCGTGCTGGTCTTCCTCCCGCGTGGGAGGAGTCCCGCTGACAGCGCGACGACTGCGCAATCGATCACGCTGTACGGCTATTCCGACGGCGGAGCGCCGCTGTGGGAGATCCACGCCTCGGACGGTCGGATCGACGGTCCCGCCCAGACACTGAACGAGATCACAATCATCTTCTACGAAGACAATCTCTCCACGCTGAGCGTCCGCGGGGATCGGCTCGAACGGACCGACGCCGTCAGCCGCTTGACCGGCGACGTCCGCATCGAACGGACGGACGATCTCCTCTTGGAGGTCGAAGCCCTGATCTGGGATGAGACCAACGATCAACTCGAGTCCGGTCCGGTCGATCTCGCCGCCGAGAACCTTCGCATGTCGGCCGCGACGTTCGGGTACGATCTGGAAACCGAGACGGCGTCGTTCACCGGCGGCGTCGAGGCGTTCGCCAGCTTGGAGACGGAATGGACGATCCGAGCCGATCGCGCGGAGGAGCACGATGGTGTCGTGGTCTTTCGCGACGGCGTCACCGCCGAGTCCGAAGACGGGGAGTCCTTCCGCTGCGAGCAGCTGGAGGTCGAGGCGGAGACCGTCCATCTCGCGGGCGGAGTGATCGGAGACTGGTCGTCCGGCCACTTGAGCGCCGAGTCCGTCCGATTGGACGAGAACGGCATCCGGGCCGCCGGGCACGTGGCGGCCCGGCTCGATCTGAAGGAACTGAGGAAGCGAGATGACACTTAGAGCCGAGGCCCTGGTCAAAATCTATCAACGTCGCTCCGTCGTCGACGGTCTGACCCTTCAAGTCGAGCCAGGCCGGATCGTCGGCCTCCTCGGACCGAACGGAGCCGGGAAGACAACGACGTTCCACATGATGATTGGCTTCATCGCCGCCGACGCAGGCAGGGTCCTCCTCGAAGACGCGGACATCTCGGGACTTCCGTTCTTTCGCCGCGCCCGCCTCGGAATCGGATACCTCCCGCAGGAGCCCTCCGTCTTCACCCAAGCGAGCGTCGTCGAGAACCTCGACCTCGCCCTCGAGTGGTTCCCGTCCGCGAAGGAACGCGCACAGCTCCGCGAGCAGCTCCTGGCGGAGTTCGGTCGGCTGGGCCTCCGAGCCCAGGAGCCCAAGACGCTCTCTGCCGGGGAGCGCCGGCGCTTGGAGAGCGCGCGGACGCTGGCGCCGGCGCCACGCTACGTGCTGCTCGACGAGCCATTCTCGGGGATCGATCCGATCTCGATTACAGATCTTCAGCGGGAGATCGTCTCGTTGAGGGAGCGAGGCATCGGCGTCGTCGTTACCGATCACAATGTCCGAGATACATTGACGATCACCGACCACGCGTACCTGATTGACAAGGGCCGGCAGATCGCCGCGGGGACTCCCGAGGAGATCCTCGCCGATCCGGTGGCGCGGCGGGTCTACCTGGGAGAGGGGTTCAGCCCTTAGGGTCACGGAGGTAGAGGTGCCGCCTCCAGATCAGCAGTCCGAACCCGACGGCGAACAGGACGCTGATCGCGTGTGCAGCTCGGATCGGGCCGAGCCAGAGGCTGTCTCCCCGCGTGAAGCTGACGATCGAGCGGGCCACGGCATAGAGGATGAAGTACATCGCGGTGGCGAAGCCGTCCTTGAAGGTCCGCTTTCGGACCCACCACCACAGGAAGGCGAAGATCGCGAGACTCAGCAGCATCTCGTAGATCATCGATGGATGTGTCGCTTGTCTTGGGAAGGCCATTCCCGCCGGCGAATCGGCCGGAAAGCGGATTCCCCACGGAAGCGTCGTCGGCGTGCCGAACGCGTCACCGTTCATCAGGTTGCCGATCCGGCCGATCGCTTGGCCGAGGATCAGGCTCGGGACCAGGGCGTCGGTGAGAGCCCAGAAACGTGTCCTTTTCACTCGAGAGAAGAAGAAGACGACCGTGACGCCGGCGAGGACCCCACCGTGGATGGCGAGCCCTCCCTCCCAGATCTTGACGATGTCCGCCGGGTGCAGCCCGTAGTAGTCCCAGTGGAACACGACGTAATACAGCCGTGCGCCAACGATAGCGATCGGGACGGTCCACAGCAATAGGTCGAGCAGATTCTCCGTCGACAGCGGAAGCCCCTTCCTCCGGGCTTCCCTGACCAGCAGGAGGAAACCGACCGCCATCGCGATCACGTACATCAGGCCGTAGTAACGGATCGTCACCGGGCCGATCTGAATCAGGATCGGATGCATCGCCTCCCCCTCTCGCGCGATATGATGTGCAGTATATGAACTGGATCCGTCAAAAGGAAACCTGGCTGGCAATCGGTGGCGGCGTCCTGGTCGCGCTATCGATGCCCGGATTCGGCGCAGCCCCGCTCGTCTTCGTGGCACTGATTCCGCTGTTCCTAGCTCTGGAGAAGGGGCGAGGCTTTGTACACGGCTACCTGTTCGGGCTCGCGTTCTTCGCGATCGACGTTCGCTGGGCCCTCACGGTGATCCGCTTCAATCCACTCGTCGCACCTGGGTACGCGCTTCTCGTCGCCTATCTGGCCCTCCCGTTCGGTTTGCTCGGGTGGCTGATGACGTGGCGAGCGAGCCGAACGACCTCATGGCGGTGGTTTCTTCTCGCTCCGGCACTGTTCGTCCTCGCGGAGTACGCTCGAACACTCGGGCCGCTGGGGACCGGGTTCTCGATGCTTCATCAAGCGCTGTATCGCGTCCCCTGGCTGATCCAGTCGGCTGCGATCTTCGGCTCGTGGTCGATCACCGCGCTCGTCGTCGCGATCAACGCCGCGTGGTACGTCGCGCTCCGTGAGAAATGCATCCGGCTTGCGCTCGTCGGCCTCGGCCTCTTCCTCGCCCAAGGGGCATTCTGGTTCCTGCCCGTGGGATTGGATGAAGACGCTTCCTCGCTCGCTGTCGCCGTCGTCTCTTCGAACATCGCGCAGGAGGTGAAGCTCGACGGTCGCCACCTCGACGCTCTCACTGAACGATTCCTCCGCCTCGGAGAGAAGGCCATCGGAGGTGATGCCGATCTTGTCATCTTCCCCGAGTCGTTCCTCCCCGCCTATATCCTCAACCGCGGTGACCTGTTTTCCCGGCTGGCTAACCTCGCCCGGTCCGGAGACACACGGCTTCTCTTCGGGACCGGAACCTACCGGGACGGGGAGATCTTCAACAGCACCGCACTCGTTGACAGCGAAGGCCAGTTGATCGGCACCTACGACATGGTCCGCCCCGTGCCGTTCGGAGAGTACGTCCCTGGCCGGGGAGTTCTCGAGGCGATCGGCCTCGGCTCGTGGGCGCGCGCCCTCCTCCCGCTTGATTTGAGTCGGGGAATGGGCTATGTGCCACTCGATGGGATCGGTACGCCGATCTGCTTCGAGTCGACTTTCCCCACGGCATCTCGCCAACTCACTCGGGCCGGTGCCTCTCTTCTCGTTACCGTGACCAACGACGCCTGGTTCGCCGGAAGCTCCGAACTGAAAGCCCACTTCGCCACGGCGGTCTTCCGCGCGGTTGAGAATCGCCGATCGGTCGTACAGACGGCCAACGGGGGGATCTCGGGGTTCGTCGATCCACGGGGAAGGATCCTCTCCGAAACCTCCGAGGAAACGGTCTCGAGGGGGCACGTTCGGCTCTCGACAGCTCGGTCGATCTACACGGAACTGGGCGACGTGCCGTTCGTGCTCGCCATGGGTTGCGTAGCGGGAGTCTTCCTTACTCTGCGATTCCCGCGACGAAGGGAACGAATCGGGAAGTGAAACGGCTCAATCGCACTCCCCTCGGTTCGAATCGGGGGACTGCAGAGGTCAGCGTTTCGCGGCGGGCAGGACGTTGCTCCCCGCCTCGGTCAGCACCGAGACGGCGGCGGTCGCGAAATCGACCACATGGATCTGGAAGCCGCCGCTTCCGTCTTCCTTGACGAACGCGATCCCGCTGTCGTCCTCGAGCCAGGACGGGGCGAACTCGTCTTCGTCTGTCGTGATGTTCGTGTTGAGCACGCCGAGGTCCCCGATGTAGTCCTCGAGCGACATCGCGTTGCCCCCGTCCGCGGCGTCCATCACGTAGATGTCGATGATCCCTCCGGCCGTCCGCTCTCGGGCAAACGCGATTTTTGTCCCATCGGGCGACCACGTTGGCCGAGAGATCCCCGCTCCCACCGGGAGATCGAGCACCGTCGTCGGTTCGACGTCCCACCCCGGCGAAGCATCGCCGTCACGGCCTTCGTCGTCGTAAAGCCTACTCGCCGACCCGATTGAGTCGTCCCACAGCCAGATCGAACTACCACCGTCTGCGGCCTCATTAGAGACAAACAGGAAGTCGTCGTTTACCGGCGAGAAGACCGGCGCAATCGCCCACGACGGGGACTGCGAGGTGACCTGTTGGTTGCCCGTGCCAAGCGAGGTCATCGTGTGGATCTGCCACCCCCCCGACTCGTTGGACGCGTACGCGATCGTTGACCCGCTGACGGACCAATCCGGTTGGATCTGGTTCGAGCCTGTCTGAGTCAGCTGCGTTCGATTCCCGCCGGTGACGGTCATCGTCCAGATGTTCCACCACGTGTTGTCCTCGGCTGCGTAGGCGATCCGGTCGCGTCTGCCCGGTACGACGTCCGGGAAAAGCTCTTCGGCTCCCGTGGCGGTAACGGAGACCAGATTCGTTCCGTTCGACTGCATCCGGTAGATGTCGTAGGTGTCCCCGCGGGCGGAGGCGAAGGTGATCATCACCGGCCCGATCGTCACGACCGCGTTGGCCATCGCGATCCGACCGTCGTTGTCGGTGATGGTTAGCAGGACCGTGAACGTCCCCTCCTTCGCGTACTCGTACTCGATCGGTACCGACACGTCCGTGCCGGCTACAGCCGCCGATCCGTCCCCGAAATCGAGCTCGTATGTGGTGATAGCCCCATCGGGATCGCTCGAATCACTGATGTCGAACGTGATTGTCACCGGGACTTCCCTGTCTCCTCCGGCATCCGCGACCAGCAACGCAATCGGAGCCTGCCCGAAGAATCCTCTACACGCGGCAAGACCTGCCCCGAGGAGCGCCGCCAAGAGAATGGCGGCCGCAAGTCTTGCTCTGTCTAGTCCAGCAGTGTTCCGTGCCGCGAACATCTCGTCGACCTCCTTGCATCACGTCAGCCGTTTTGCGATCACTCCACGCGGGTCCGTGAAAAGCGTTCGGTTCAGTCTACCCCTGTTCCTAAGCGAACTTCCGGGACGGCAGACAACTGGAATCGGAGGGTTCGTCTTGGGGCAAGGTGACCGATGTCGCACCGAAACTTCCACCCGAGAAACCGTGTATATTGGTGACCGAGGAGGCAGCGGGAAACGTGTACGGTGTGCAAGACGAGGTGAGTCTGTTGAGAGCCTCACTCGAAGGAGAGACAGCAGCCTGGGGAGAGATCATCTCCCGCTACAAAGACGCCGTGTTCGGCCTTTGTCTTGGGTTTCTGCGAAACCGTGCCGACGCAGAGGACATCACGCACGACGCGTTTATTCGTGCGTACGTCAATCTGCGGCGCTATAACCTGGAGAAGCGGTTCTCGACGTGGTTGTTCACGATCGCCGCGAACCTGTGTCGGAATCGCCTTCGATATCGCCGCAATCACCCGGTCGCGGAGCTTCCGGCTCAGATCCGCGGCGGTGCGGACCCCGCGACGATTGTCGCAAGGGACGACCGACACGCTGAGGTCCGCGAGGCTCTCACTCGACTGCCGTACGGGTACCGCGCTCCGCTGGTCCTGAGATTCTACAACGATCTCTCGTACCGCGAGATCGCCGAGATCCTATCGATCCCGGAAGGGACAGTAAAAACGAGGATTCATAGAGGGAAAGCCATGTTGAAACAGCGGATGGAGGAGGATCGTGATCCATCGTGAGACATAATGAAATCGACGACATCCTGCGGGACACGCTTCGACAAGAGGTCGCGGAGACGACGGCCGGACTGGTCGGCCTCGAAGAGCGGGTCGCCATTGAGCTCGGCGAGCGTTTCCCGCGGCTTCGGATTTCCGATTGGGTGAGGCAGTTGCTCGCGCCGACACGCGGAGGACGCATTGGGCAGCTCAGCGTGATCGGCGCGACGGCAGCGATCTGCTTGTTGGTCGGGGTTTTCGCCGCCAACCAGTTCGGATTCGACGGTGGTCCGCCGAGAATCCGGCTCACTCCGTCCCGAGCCGCGGACGGGAGCCAGGAGGTCCTGTTCGTCCTGCCCGCTCTCAACGCGACCGACGTCTCGGTCGTCGGCAACTTCAACTCGTGGGAGCCGACCGCCCTGTCGGACGATGACAACGACGGGATCTGGATGGCAAGCATCCCGCTTCCGCCGGGCCGCTATGAGTACGCTTTCGTCATCGACGGTCGCTGGTGGGGGCAGGATCCCCTCGCCGATGAGTACGTGCAGAGTTTCGGCGAGTACAGCTCCGTACGATACGTCGGAGGAGGTGACGGCGCATGAAGCGCTTACCACGAGCGTGGGAGGCTGCTCTGATTGCCCTTCTTCTCGTTTGGCTCGGGGTCTCCACCCTTGCTCAGACCCCGGTTTCCGAATTCGAGCAGGCCCTCCGGGCGATCCCCGTGTCGGACATCCATCGTTGCGTTGCCGCGATCGAACTCGGACTGAGCCAGCCGAGCTTTCCGGCCACAGAAGTCCTCCAATTGATCGAACGACTCGCAACGACGTCGCATTCCGCTCAGGAGAAGGATGCGCTCCTCCTCAACGTCGTGATCGCGATGGAGGAAGGGCTCCCCGTCGACGGCCTCGTGACGAAGGGCCTGGAGGGGCTCGCCCGCGGGGTCCCCGTACCGCAGATCGAGCGGAGCCTGCACCAGCGCTTGACCCTGCTCGCGGAGACCCGTGACTTGCTCTATGCGAAGGGGATCTTCAGCGTCGCCCCGGGTAGCCCCCCATCGGTGCCCACGGCGCTTCCGACACCACGCTTCAACCTGCTTGTGACCCACATCTCCGACACCATCGCCGACTACCTCGAGGGAGGGGGGAGTCCGTTCGAGGGGCAGACGCTGTACCAAGAGGTCCGTTTCCGCCTGACATCGCTCGAGGGAGTGACCCTAATTGCCGAGGACGTCGATCTCGTCCTGAGGCGGATCGAACCGGCAGACATGACACGAGTCGCCCTCTCGGCTGTATCGTGATGAGGAGACAACTTGTGAATTCGCAGAGAATGAAAGGGAGGCGAACATGAAAGCGAGAACTTGGAGAACCGGAGTCGTTCTCTTGTCCATCCTCGCGCTCGCCGCTGTCATCGGAATGGCGCAAGTGCCCGTGGCCCCCAAGGGGATCATCGCCACGCCACCGGACAGCGAACTCGAGGTGAGGATCTGGGTCGGCAAGGGCGCTTACGCCATCGGCGAAGCGATCACCATAACCTACAGCGTCAACAAACCCGCCTACATCTACATCTGGGACATCCAGCCGGACGGGATCGCAAACCAGCTCTTCCCGTATCCTTCGTCGGGAACGCCGAACAACTACGTGCAAGCCGGCGAACACAGCCTCGGGCCTCCTCCCGGCAGCAGCGGGTGGGTTATCGGCCCGCCGGCCGGCACGGAGTACCTCCAGATCCTCGCCACGACGAGCCCCGTCCAGCCGTTCGCGTACATGACACAGGATCCGGAGGTCTTCCAGCAAAGCATCGAGGCCCAGATTCTCGGGATCCTTCCCGTCGAGGAGCGGAGCTGGGGCTTCACCAGCTTCGAGATCGTCTCCGGGACCCCTCCCTCCTACGGGAGGGTCACGATCAACTCGAGTCCAAGCGGCGCCCTGATCAGCATCGACGGCGACTTCGCCGGCTACACCCCGCGAACGCTGTTCGTCGAGCAGGGATTTCATCGCATCTCGGTGACCAAGCCAGGATATCTGGGATGGAACGCCGCGATCTTCACCATCGGAGGCTTGACGAGGACGATCAACGTCACGCTCGAGCCACTCGTCCCTGTGAATACTCCGCCGGTTGCGTTGTTCAGCTACTCGCCGGCAAGCCCGGGCGTCGGAGAGTGGATTCAGTTCGACGGCTCGGCGTCCGTCGATCCGGACGGGACCATCGCCTCCTACTCGTGGAACTTCGGCAACGGCTCGACGGGTTACGGGAGTTCCGCATGGCAGCGCTTCATGACCCCCGGGGTCTACACCGTTACCCTCATCGTCACCGACAATGATGGAGCGTCCGATTCGATCTCTCAGACGATCCAAGTCGGTTCGGCCAACCAGGCTCCATCGGCCGCGTTCGTGTTCTCGCCAACCAACCCTGCCGTCAACGGCTGGGTCCAGTTCGACGGTTCCGGCTCAGTCGATCCGGACGGATCGATCGTCTCGTACTCGTGGGACTTCGGCGACGGGACGAGTGGTACCGGCGCCGTTGCCTGGCACCGGTTCACCGGGCCCGGCACGCATCTGGTCACGTTGACCGTTCAGGACAACAACGGTGTGAGCGACTCAACGTCCCAGGCGATCCAGGTCGGAGCAACCAGCCTGCCGCCGACCGCCGCATTCACATACTCGCCGGTGAGCCCGGGCGTCGCGGAATGGGTCCGATTCGACGGAACCGGCTCGAGCGATCCAGATGGCACGATCACCGGATACACGTGGTCGTTCGGCGACGGGACCCCGTCCGTCGGGGGAAGCGCCGTCTACCATCAGTTCGCCGCGCCGGGAACGTACCTGGCCACGCTCACCGTTCAGGACAACGACGCCGCGACCGATTCGACGTCGCGTACGATCGTCGTCGGGACGGCCGGTCAGCCTCCGGTTGCCGCGTTCACCTACTCCCCGCTGACACCGGCGGTTGGACAGCCAGTCCTGTTGAACGCGCAGTCATCGTACGATCCAGACGGCACCATCGTCTCGTACTTCTGGGATCTCGACGGTAACGGTTCGGACGACATGACCGGTTCTCTCGGCCAAGTCACCTACCAGAGCGTCGGCACGGTCTTCGTCCGTCTGACGGTGATCGACAACGACGGCCTCTCATCCACGACGACGCAGCCGATCGTCGTGTCAAGCGGGGGTGGAACACCGCCCGGCGGCGAGCCGCCGATGGGATCGACCCCCGGCTTGTTCGTCTGGGGAGCCGACAGCTGGCACATCACCGTCAACGCCGGGGCCGGATGGATCGGACCGCACAACTACCGGATCGAGCTCCGGACCGATGGTTCCTTCCAGGACGTCGGGCAGACCACGGACAGTGGGGCCGGCGCGGCTCCTGCCGCACCGATGGGGATCCTCCCCACCCCCACCCCAACTGAGGGAGGAAAGACGCTCATCTACGAGGGGTCCCTGCAGACCGGGAGCATCGACCACACGTTCCGGATTCCCGACTCGCAGAGCATGTGGCTCCACTTGCAGTTGGACATCGACGGCGACGGAGACCTGGAGACTTCACCGGGCATCGTGTATCTGCGGTACTCGATGGTGAATCCGCCCACCTCGCCGTTCGTCGTCGGACTGCCCAGAGGAAGCAGCGCCGATCTCACGCCAAGTCTTGACTTCCAGATCGGAAACGCGATCAGCTACACCGCGACGAGCCGGTTCGTCTACTGGACCACCACGATCTCCAACCTGGAGAGTCCGTAGGAAGCACACACCTAAGGAGGGACCGCACATGCTGCGGTCCCTCTTTTCCTTTCGAGTTGCTCTCCGATCGAGGCGAGCGGTAAGATCTTCCCGCCATGAGGTATCGTTTCTTGTCCGTCGACTGGCGGCTCGATCATCCGAGCATCGAACGGGAGGAGTTCTTCGGCCGATCGTCCGTTTCGGGATGCGATGTTGTTTTCCTCGATCCGCTGGGCATCTCTCATCGTTGGACCTCCGACATCGCCCCGGGTGGAGACGGGATCCGACGGACCGATCCGCAACGGGATCGCGGTTTCGGACGTACGCTGAGTGCCTGGATGGGGCGGCGCCGCGCCGAAGCGGAGGATCTACTGCTCAAAGGCGGTGGCCTCCTCGTCTGTAGGCTCCGCGCACGGGGGGAGCCGCTGGAGATCTCGTCCGGTGAGGAACCGCCCGAGCGCCTCGATCGCTACAGCTGGCTGCCGAGCGTCTCTCTCGTTGACCGTCAGCATCAATTCAGCTTTCCCTCCAACGGCCGTTTCGTCTCCCGCCACGGAGAGGACGTCGTCTTCGAGGAGTCCGGAAGCCCGTTCGAGGCGTATCTTTGCCGATTCGAGGGACACCTCGCCTACGACGCGGTCTATCAGGATCTTCTCTCCACCCCAATCGACCGGTTCGCCACCGTGCTCGCCCGCAATCGCGTCGGCGACGTCGTCGCACTCGAGATCCCATTCGACGAAGGCCGGTTGATCCTCGTCCCGCCGCTCGTGGGCGTTGCCCCGTCGCAAGAGGCGGTCGCTCTGCTCGAGGCGGTCGAGAAGACCGCAGCCCGCCCGGCGTTCTGCTCCGAGCCCGATTGGCTCCCTGCGTACCCCGTCCCAGGAGAGGAAGGACTCGACGACGAGTTGGCCGGGTTGCGCGAACGCCATGCGACCCTGTCCGCAAAGATCGACGAAGTCTCCGAGCGGCTAGAAGGGAAGACGCGTTTCAAACGAATCCTCTACACCAGCGGCCGATTCTCTCTCCTTCCGGCGGCGGCCGATGCGTTTCGTGCCCTTGGATTCGATGTCGAGCAAGACGATCAGACGATCGAGCTTCGCTCAAACGAGGGAGACGCGATCGTTCTCGCCGTGGCGACGGAGGGAGGCGCGATCGGGCTCCCCCCCTATCGCCGTCTGCTGAGCGCGGTCGACCGTGAGGTCACCGAAGGGGAAGGGGCGCGGAAGGGGATCCTCGTGGTCGGCGGATCTCGGGAGCTCGATCCGAAGCGCCGTCCGACACAGTTCACCCCCGAAGTGCTTCGCGGCTGCCAGGCACAGGGGTTCTGTCTGATGACGACCTACCAGTTGTTCAAGCTCGTCCAACGTGCCGTCGCGGCCCCGAAAGCTGCCGATCACGCCGATCTGCGCCGGCTCCTGCTGGAGTGCGACGGGGAGCTTCGGCGGGTGGACGCTGCGTGAAGGCACTCATCCCCGTTTCAATCGCACTCGCTCCGATCACGGCACTTGGCTGTTCCGCGTACGCTCGCTTGATGAGGCGACGCAAGGTCGGTCAGCAGATCCGAGAACTGGGACCCCAGGGGCACGAAGCGAAGGCCGGCACACCGACCATGGGCGGGTTGTTCGTCCTGTCCGCGTGGGCGATCGGCGTCCTCTGCCTTTGGCCGACCGTCGCGTGGGCCCGTCCGATTGGATTCGTCCTCGCCGCCGGGGCGACGCACGGCGCCATCGGGCTGCTCGACGATTTGCGGTCTGTGCAACGTCACCGATCGCTGGGGCTGACCGCCCCGCGTAAGCTTCTGCTGGGCAGCCTCGCCGCGGTCGCCCTGTTCTTCGTGTTCCGCGACGTGGTCTCCATTCCACAGCGGATTCCCTTCTCGACAAGCACCGTCACGCTGCCGCCGATCGCGACGTTTGCCCTCGTCTGGGTGAGCCTCCTCGCGACAACGAACAGCGTGAACCTGGCCGACGGCCTCGACGGACTGGCGGGGGGACTGGCGGTTCTCATCCTGATCGGACTTCTCGTCCTGTCGCCGTCGCGAACGGTGCTCGTCACCATTCTTCCCCTACTCGGCGCGTTGCTCGGATTCCTGTGGGTGAACGTTCATCCCGCGGGACTCTTCCTCGGTGATGTTGGGTCCTTCGGCCTGGGAGGGATCGTCGCTGCTGTCTCGCTCTGTACGGGGACGATCTTCTTCCTTCCACTCGTGGCAGGGGTCCTCGTGCTCGAGGCCGTGTCGGTGATTCTGCAGGTCACGTCGTGCAGGATCACCGGGGTACGGTTGTTCAAAATGAGCCCATTCCACCACCACTTCGAGGAATCGACCCACGCACGGACTGCACATGTCCTCCCCGGATTCGAATGGCCCGAGACGAAGGTCACCCTCCGCTTCTGGCTCGTACAGGCCCTGTTCGTCGGCCTCGCTGTCTGGGCTGGGCATGGGGTGTAGAAGCGACCCGCCCATCCGCTGGGATCATGATCGCATCGGTGCACGTCTCACGAAGCCGCAGAACGGAAGGAGATGGACGAGGTCCTGACTGAATCGGGTTCTGCCGGAGGTGGGACTTGAACCCACACGAGGTGTGAACCTCACAGGATCCTGAATCCTGCGCGTCTGCCAATTCCGCCACTCCGGCCCGTCTCTTGTGGGAGTTTAGGAGGCTTCCATCGGGGTGTCAAGACGGGCTCTGCCGCCTCGAATCTTCCGAACATCGGAGAGCCGCCGCCCAATCCTCCCGGAAGAACCGGATCGCCGAACGGCGCAGAAGACTTGGCTTCGGGTGTGATATCGATTACAATGCAGGACGCTTGACCCCATCCGATGGGTGATGTGAGGTCAAGGCAAAGAGGGGCAGGCGTGACGGGCTTCATACGGGACAACCGCCAGAGGGGGGTGGCATGGCCGATCTCAGTGATTTCCGCATCTTCTCGGGCTTGAAAGACAAAGAACTAGACAAACTTCGCGAAGCGATTCGTACAATCAACTACGGGCGGGGAGAGATCATCTTCCAGGAGGGTGCACCGGCGTTCGGCTTCTACCTGATCTTCGAAGGGATGGTCAAGCTCGTCAAACGAAGCATGCGAGCGAAGAGCCAGATCCTCAAGATCTCCGGTCCGGGTGAGATCCTCGGGGAGACGACCCTCTTCGACAAGGGGAGCCACAACGCGTACGCCAAGACCATCGATGTCGTCTCGGTCGGGTTCCTCGAGCGGGGCGACTTCTTCTACTTCCTCGAGCGCCACCCAAAGACCGTCTTCCGGCTGTACGAGAAGCTCTCCGAGGAGCTGAAGGCGTTCCAGAACAAGCTTGCCGAGCGCTCCTATTCGTCGAGCAAGGAACGGCTCGCGCGACTGATTCTTCACCTCGGCAGGAGCGGGGTCGAGCTGTCGCGGGCGGAGCTTGCCGAAATGGCCGGAGTCTCGTCCAAGACCGCAATACGGACGCTGAGCGAACTCGAGAGCCGAGGGATCATCGCGATCGAAAGCCGCAAGATCAAGATCCTCCGCGAGGCCTACCTGCAGAAGATCGTCGAGCCGTTTCTCGCCAACCTTAACCCGAATCTGATCATCTGACGGTCAGGGCCCTGAAGGAAGAAGGTCACGCACCCAGGTGATCGGTGTCCTTTGAGATCGTCCTATCGGTTCGTACCTTCGCACCAGGCAGGCGACTTCACCGGCATTCTCTGAGCGGGTTCAAGGATGGGTGGCCATTGGCAAATGGGCTGAATCCGACGGAACGGACGATCCTCGTCGGGGTTTCGTCCATCGTCGCTCTCGTGATCAGTATCGTGCTCCACCGAACGGGAGTCCCTCCCGTCCCGCTGACGTTTCTCGTCTACGCCGTCTTCGCGTTCCCTCTCGTTTTTGGTGCCCAGGCCCTTCACCGACGCGGAGCTCTCTTCCTCTCCGGGGGGCTGTCGGCAATCGGCATCGCCCTCCTCCTCTTCTTCGGAATCCGTTCGCCCGTCTCGATTGCCCTGCTTCCGATTGTCTACCTTGGGATCGGTCTCGGGCTTGGTTGGCACAACGAGCGCCGGGGGGCGCGCCGCGCCATGTGGCATCCACCCAAGTCGCTGAAGGATCGTCGCGACGAAGAGCTCTTCGAGCCCGCGTTCAATATCCTTCACTTCGTCGATCGTGAGGGGACGGTCAAGCGTCGAAACGAGGCGTCTCGGACATCAATCGGCCACGTGACCAAGCAGACCCTCCCTCTCACCGACTACGTCCATCCGGGAGAGATCAACAAGGTGAAGGCCGAGTTGATCCGCCTGTTCGACCGTGGGGAGATCCGCGGAATCGAGACCCGATTCGTCGCCGAGGACAGGACGGCGTTCCCAGTCGAGATCCGAGGAACGCGCCTCGACGATCGGACGGCAGTCATCGAGGCACGGAACCGATCCAGGGAGGCGGAACTCGAACGCCAGCTGATGGAGACCGAGGCGCGCTACCGGCGCCTGATCGAGGAGGGCGTCGACACCCTTGATTCCGGGATTATCCTTACCGACCGGAAGCGCGAGGTCATTTGGGCCAACGCGACGATTGGGCGGTTCTTCGGGATCAACCGCGACCGATTGATCGGTGTCGACGCGAAGCGCGCCCTGTCTCGCTACGTCGGCGCGTTCGAGAACGCGCAGTCTCTCGCCAAGGTGATCGAGGAGGCGGCCGACACGGGCGAACGGATCGACTCGATAACGTGTCACGTCCGCCCCACCCTCGGGCGAGACGAGCGGATCCTCGAGTATCGGTCGATCCCGATCGAGACCGAGCGCTACAAAGGCGGCCGGATCGATCACTACATCGACATCACCGAGCTAAAGCAGTTGGAGGGCAGCCTGCGTGAGAAGTCGGAGAACCTGGAGCGGAGCAACGAGAAGCTCGAGGAGTTCTCCCACGTCGTCTCCCACGATCTGAAGGAGCCGCTCCGCACGGTCGAGACGTTCAGCGGCTTCCTGTTGGAGGACTACGGAGACAAGCTGGACAAGGACGGGGTCGACTACCTCCATACGCTGAGACGCACTTCGGCGAGGATGAGGCAGCTGATCAACGACCTTCTCTCCCTGTCGAGCATCCACATGGACACGAAGTCGTTCGAGCGGATCAACACGCAACGGCTTCTTGACGAGATCCGAGAGGACCTGGAAGTCCGCCTCCACGGGGTCAACTTCCAGGTCTCCGACGGTCTTCCGCCGCTCAAGGGGAGCAAGGTCCGCATCACCGAGTTGTTCAGCAACCTCATCGTCAACGCAATCAAGTACAATGACAAGGCGCTCCCGATGGTCCGCATCGGGTGGCAGCCACAGGAGCCCTCCGCCAACGGGATGGCGACGTTCTTTGTGGAGGACAACGGAATCGGCATCGAGTCCCGTTATCAGGAACGGATCTTCGGCATCTTCCAGAAACTGCATCCACGGGACGACTACGAAGGAACAGGGGCTGGCCTCGCGATCTGCAAGCGGATCGTCGAAGAGCACGGCGGGAAGATCTGGGTCAATTCGGAAGTTGGCAGAGGGAGTACGTTCTACTTTACCATTCCCAGAGCAAGAGAGGTGGAAACCAATGCATAGCCTCGAGAAGATGAAGGTCTTGGTCGTTGAGGACAATCCCAACGACGTCACGATCATCAAGCGCGCAATGCGGAAGAGCGACGTGAAGTGTGATCTCTACTTCGCCCGAGACGGGGAAGAAGCGCTCGACGCGCTCGCCCAGAAGGGCGAGTTTGAAGACACCCCGCGTCCCGATCTCATCCTCCTGGACATCAACCTCCCGAAGATCAACGGACTGGAGGTCCTCGCCAAGATCAAGGGAGATGAACGCCTCCGCCGCATCCCGGTGATCGTGCTGACGATCTCCGAGCGAGAGGAGGACATGGTCAAGGCCTACGACAGCGGCGCCGCGAGCTACATGACCAAGCCGGTCGATTCCAAAGACTTCGAGCGCCTGATCCAGACGGTTCAGGACTACTGGAAGATCGCTCGGATCGCTCCGAAGTAGTTCGCGCGCTCTGCGCAGCCGGAGCGCGAAGACTCCCGTTTCTTCGGAGTCCGCAGACATCCGTCTCTTCCGCACGGGAGGTACGTTCCCGGGCCGGGTTACGAGGGACAGTGGCTCAGGTCTCCGGTTCCACCGCGGGGTTGCCTCTCCCGGAGTACCCTCTTGGCGCTTTGGACAAGAGAGAAGCGCCCTAAGAGGTGCGTGCAAAGGGAGAGGGGACAAATCGATCGAAGCATCCACGTGGGGGAGTGAAGGCTTCCATCGTACCTCCTTACCAACTTCCACACCGCAGCCGAGAGCGGAATGCGGTGATCCCCTCCGAAAGCACAGAGCCCTCTGAACTGGAGGCTGCCCGCCTGCGAACGAGCTAGAGAACGGGGAAACAGCCTACGGTTCTTACCCAGGGAAGGCGAACAAGGCAGCAGGTTCGCCTTCCCACCCCCTTTTTCGGGGGGTTACTCACGGCTCCGCGACGAAGTGCTCGTAGATCGTCGTTGCCGATCGGACCGCGTCCTCGACTTCGGCCTCGGACAGCTGACGGCCGCTCAGGCCGATCAGCCGTTCCATCGCCCCGGCGATCTCCGTCGGGACGGCGAACGGCGGCGCAGTTCCTTCCGGATCCGCATAGAGGATCTCCCGAAGGTTCATGTTGATCCGCTCGACCTCCTCTTGGCTGAGAAGGGTTCGGAGCGAGAACGTCACGGCGAACGCCCACCGCTCGACTCCCTCTCCCATGCCGGCGAGGATCTCATCGAGTGCCGCTTCCATCAGGTCGTTCATCCGCTTGATCTCGGCGAAGAGTCCCTCGTCCCTCGCTGCGCTCAGGAGCTCATCGTCGACCTCGCCCGACTCGGCGATCGCGCGGAGCGATTCGGCATACGTATCGCAGAATGAAGTCGACTCCATCCGCAGCCGGACCAAGCACGCGAGTCCTCCTGCCGTCGCGGACTCGGTCTGGACGACGTAGTCGACATGAAACAAGGCCAGCTCGTAGGAGAATCGGGCGCACGAAGCCTCCAAGTCAGCGGGAGCCTCGACCGCCGTCCCCCTGAACAGGTACTCCCCATACGAACGATGGAGTACGTACAGCGGCGCGAATGCCGCGTAGGCGTCAGCGAACTGGGAGCCAAGGAGTGCCGGCGTCGCGCTGCATGCCACCGTCAGAGCACAGAGACCCGCCAATCCGATCATCAGGCTTCGCATGATCCAAGCATACTGAAAACGGCTCGAACTCGTTGCATGCGTCCGCGCTGCCCGGTTCAAGGTGTTTGGCTGTCAGACACACTGACAGCATCAACGCGGATACGCTCGCTCTCTGTTGCCGTCAGCGCTTTCGCCGATTTCTGGAATCGACCTACTGGATTGTAAAGCGCCGTAGATCTGTATAGAATGTTACAGTCATTACGGGCACCGGATATCCGGTGGGGAGCTGTGCAGCGTTGGAGCACTAGGAGGTACCGTTGAAAAGGCTGCTTGTGCTAGCTTGTGTGCTGGCCCTGGGCGTTTCTTTCATCGCCGTTGGGCAGATGAAGATCGCCATCGTGCTGGACGTCGGCGGACGAGGAGACCTCTCGTTCAACGACATGGGATTCGTTGGGGTAGACCGGGCGGTCGAGGAGTTCGGGCTGGAAATGGTCGAAGTGCAAAGCGCGACGGCCGTGGACTACTTGCCGAACCTCCGAAACCTCTCTCGAACGGAGAACTTCGATCTGATCATCGCCGTCGGGTTCCTCCTCGGTGATGCGCTGGCTACGGCCTCGGCCGAGTTCCCGGATCAGAAGTTCGCAATCATCGACGTTGACTGGATCACCGGGCCGAACATCATGAACATCGTCTTCCGTGAGAACGAGATGTCGGCGCTGATCGGGTGTCTCGCCGCGATGTCGGCGGCTGACCACGGCTATGCCGCGGCCGGCGTTGTCCTCGGGATCCCGATCCCGGTTCTGTATCACTTCGAGGCCGGATACCGCTACGGAATGGACTGGGGGCTGAAGAAGTACGCCGTGCTGACCGGAACCGAAGTCAGCGTCACGATGCTCTACAACTACACCGGGACGTTCAGCGACATCGCCCTCGGCAAAGCGGCGTCGGAAGCGATGCTCGCGCAGGGCGCGATCGGGATCTACAACGTCGCCGGTCCGCTGGGCGTCGGAGACCACGAGGCCGTCGTGGAAGCCCACGACAATGCTGGAACGACCTACGGTCCTCCGTACTACTTCGGTGTCGATGCAAACCAGGACTGGATGGGCATGGGTATGCACGCCCTCGCCAGTGGGATGAAGCGGGTCGATGTCGGGACCTACATGGCCGTCAAGGCCGTCGTTGACGGAACCTTCGTCGGCGGCGTAACGAGCCTCGGGCTCGCCGAGGGCGGCGTCGGGATCAGCGATCGCGGCGCGCTCATCGACTTCATCGAGTTCGGCGTCGACGCGGGTCAGATTACCGACACGCAAGAGGCCCGCAACTTCGTCATCGCCAACTGGACTGCGAACCGTCAGACGGTTGCGCAGTGGATCTGGGACGCGGTCGACGAGCTGGAGGCCGGGATCCTCGACGGCTCAATCATCGTGCCGACCTCCAACACCGACGCGGAGATCGGGGCGCTCCGCGACCTGTACCCGCTCGAGTAGGTGTGAGACGGAAGTAGGTGTCGAGGGAGAGAGGAGTTGCTTCCTCTCTCCCTTTTTCGTGACTCGAAGTGGGACCGAGAGCACTGGGTTGGGGGCCATCCATGAGTGATCAAGCCAAACCGGGCAGCAACGGGTTCTTCCTGAAGGCCGATCGGATCACCAAGGTCTACTCCGACGGGACCGTCGCGCTCAAGGAGGCGTCCCTCGAGATCCGCCCGCACGAGATCGTCGGGCTGCTCGGGGAGAACGGCGCCGGGAAGACAACGCTCACCAAGATCATCTCCGGTCTTCTCCCGCCAACGCGGGGAAGGGTGATCTCACCAAGGGGCGCCGTCCGGTTCGTCAGCCCGCGTGAGGCGCTCGACTTCGGAATCGGGATGGTGCATCAGCACTTCGCGCTGGTCGGGACGTTCACCGCGGCGGAGAACGTCGCGCTCAGCCACGATCGGCCGTTCGCCCGAATCCGAATCGCCGAGACTCGGCGGAAGCTCGAGGAGTTGATGGAGGAGAGCGGGCTCCACGTCCCGCTGGACGTCCCGATCGAGAAGCTCGCCGTCGGCGAGCAGCAGCGCGTCGAGATCCTTAAGGTCTTGTCGCGAGACGTCGACCTTCTCATCCTCGACGAGCCGACCTCCGTCCTCACACCCTTGGAGGTCGACGAGCTGTTCACGCTCCTCCGCCGCCTGAAGGGCGAGGGGAAGGCGATCATCCTGATCACCCACAAGCTGAAGGAGGTCGGCACGGTCACCGATCGCGTCGTCGTCCTCCGGCACGGGGAAATGGTCGGAGACGTCAGGACGTCCGAGGCGTCGACCGAGCAGCTCGCCCGGTTGATGGTCGGTCAGGCGCTGGAGGTGGCGGCCGACGCGGTCGAGCTGAGCACCGAGGAGATCCCGCACAAGGGGGTTCGCAAGGAAGTCGACCGGTCCGGCGAAGGGATCCTTCACGTCGAGAACCTCGTCGTGAAGGGGAACACCGGAGAGATTGCCGTCGACTCGATATCGTTCGACGTCTACGCGGGTGAGATCTTCGGCATCGCCGGTGTCGAGGGCAACGGCCAGACCGAGCTCGTCGAGTCGCTGACCGGCCTCCGCGGCGCGGTCTCCGGGATTGCGACAATCCGTGGGACGAACATCCTCGGCATCGATCCACGCCACATCTACCGCCTCGGAGTCGCGCACATCCCGGAAGATCGCTGGGAGCTCGGATTGGTTCTCCCATTCACTCTCGCCGAGAATGCGATCCTCGGCATCCACCGATGGGAGCAGTTCCGCGGTCCCCTGTCGCTCTTGCGCTGGGGAAAGATCACCCAACACGTCCGCCGGCTGATGGACCGGTTCGACATTCAGGCGACCGGGCCGAATGCTCCGGCGAAGAGCCTGTCCGGGGGAAACCAACAGAAGCTGATCGTGGGGCGCGAGTTGGCCAAGGACCCGGCGATCATCGTCGCGTCGCAGCCGACGCGCGGCCTCGACGTCGGAGCGGCGCACTACATCCGCCAGACGCTTCTCGAGATGCGTGACAGCGGGCGGGCGATCCTCCTCGTCTCGGCCGACCTCGACGAGGTTCTCGCGCACGCCGACCGGGTCGGAATCATGTACGAGGGGAGATTCATGGACGTCTGTTCGCCCGATGAACTCAGCCGCGAACGTGTCGGGATGCTGATGGGGGGCATGACGGGCAAGGAGGCCGGATGAGCCAGAACGAATCAACCGTGCAATCCCGTTTGCTGCGAGGAGCCCATCGAACGCTGACCGGGCTGCATCCGGCGCTCGAGTCGGTCCTCGCGGCGGCCGTCGGCCTCCTCGTCGGGGCGATCCTGATGTCCATCTACGGGTTCGATCCGTGGAGGGCCTACATGGGCCTCATCAAGGGCGCCTTCGGCGGATCCTACGAGCTCTCCAGCTCGCTGTCACGGGCCACGCCGCTGGTCCTGACCGCGCTGACGTTCTCGATCTGCCTGCGCGCTGGGATGTTCAACATCGGCGCCGAAGGGCAGATGTACATGGGGGGGATCGCCAGCGTCCTCGTCACCTACTTCGTCCTCCCGAGCGGCCTGCACCAGATCGCCGGCCTCGTCTTCGCCGCGTTTGCCGGCGCCGTCTGGAGTATCGTCCCGGCAATTCTGAAGATCACGAGAGGCGTGAGCGAAGTCATTTCGACGATCATGTTCAACTGGATCGCCCGGTGGCTTGCCTTGTACCTGGCGATCTTCGTCATCGTCGATCCCCTGCGTCCGGAGAAGACGCTCAGCATCCCGATGTCGGCCCGATTCCCGGTCCTCGTCCGCGGGACGGACCTCTCCTACACCCTCTTCGTCTCGATCGCGTTCGCCCTGGTCATCTACTTCCTCCTCTGGCACACCGCGATCGGCTACGAGCTTCGCGCCGCCGGGCTGAATCCAACCGCGGCTCGCTACGGAGGGATCCGCATCAAGCGAACGATGCTCCTCAGCTTCATCCTTGGAGGGATCGCCGCAGGGCTCGCCGGCGCGTCGATCGTGATGGGCCTCCCGCCGACCTACGCCATCTACGGCGGGGGCGGCCTTCCGCAGCTGATGAACCTTGGATTCGACGGGATGGCCGTGGCGATGGTCGGGCGGAATCACCCGATCGGGATCCTCGTCGCGGCGCTCTTCTTCGGCGGACTGAGCGCCGGGGGGCGCGTGATGCAGTTCTACGGAGCAAAACCGGTCCCGTTGGAGATGGTCCGCGTCGTCATGGGAGCGATCGTCCTGGCGATGTCGATCCCCGAGCTGATTCGGCTCTTCCCAATAGCCAAGAAGCGCGGGGAGGAACTGATCGGGGCCCTGCGGCGACTGACGCGACGTTCAGAGAGGGAGGAATCCGCATGAGCTTCCACGACATCCTGAGCCTGTTGCGAATCGCCCTGCACGCGATGGTTCCCCTCGCGTTGACCGCCGCTGGCGAGATCGTCGGAGAGACCGCCGGGCTGTTCAACATTGGCCTCGAGGGGATTCTGCTCCTCAGCGCGTTTGGCGGTGCGCTCGGTGCCGAGATCGGCGGACCGGCCGTCGGCCTGTTGGTCGGCATGGGGATCGGTGGGACGGTGTCGCTGCTCTTCGCGGTGATCAATACCTACTGGAAGGGCACTCAGATGGTCACCGGAATCGGCATCAACCTGTTCGCGATGGGGTTCGTCGCGTTCGGTCTGATCCAACTTGGGGCGCCGGGATTCCACGACGTCCCGAGGACCGTCGAGCTGCTCAAGTGGCGGACGCCGATGGGTCTGATGAGCCCGATGATCCTCGTTGCGCTGATCATCCCGGTCGTCATCTATTGGTTCCTCAAGCGAACGCGCGCCGGACTGATGCTCAAGGCGGCCGGCGAGATGCCGGAAGCGGCCGACGTCGCCGGGATCAACGTCAATCGAATCCGACTCCTTGCGGCCGTCTTCGGCGGCGTCCTCGCCGGCCTAGGCGGGGCGTACATGAGCGTCGCCTGGCTGGGCCTTGTGACGAAGGACCTGTCCGCCGGACGCGGATTCATCGCGCTCGCGTGCGTCGTCTTCAGCGGCTTGAACCCACTGCTCGCCCTCCTCGGGGCGTTTATCTTCGGGTTCTTCCAGGCGCTCGCCGAGTGGGTGAAGACCCTTCCAGCCAAGCCGATCCCGGGCGAGTTCGTGTCGATGCTCCCCTACATCATCACGCTGTTGGTCGTCTCTGGCGCCATCGGGCGTGTCCGGTTCCCGAAGACGCTCGGTGTCCCGTACAAGCGCGAATGATCGAGCCTCGGTTGACTAGTGGATCATGAGTGTCTACGATAGTGTTATGAGGATTACGTCGGAACGCGCTGGTCGAGAAGGCTCGGCCGTGCAATCCCCGGAGGTTTGCATCGCACAGGAGGTGCACCATGCGTAAGGTCCTTGCTCTGACACTGATGGCCGTGCTGGCCATCGGCGTCATCAGTTTCGCTCAGCCCGGGTCGAGCCCGGACGAGCCGGTCTACATGCTTCTCGTTCCGTCGACCGAGGGAGCGACCGTCGAAGAGACCGGACAGGCGATCGCCGAGGCGATCTACAATCTGACCGGCCTGTACGTCGTCTCCAGTCTGCAGGCAGACTACACGGCGATGATCGAGGCGTTCGCGGCGTCGGAGGGCGACACATTCGGGCTTCCGACGACCGACCAATACATCCGGATTTACGAGCGGACGGGCGGAAACGTCAGCCCGCGACTCGGGTCGGTCCGCTACGGCTACGCGTGGTACTACGCGAGCCTCTACGCCCGCCGCGACAGTGGGATCGAGACCCTTGACGATCTCAACGGGAAGGTCTGGATCTACAACGACACCGGTTCCACGTCCGGGTACGTCTTTCCGAACATGATTTTCGAGCGGCTCGGGATCGAGTTCTCGGGCATCGTCACCTCGGGTGGTCACACGAACTCGATGGTCGCGTTGATCGAGGGGCAGGGCGACTTCTGCACCGGCTACGGCTCCGCGCCGGGCGCGCCGGCCGGCTGGTCCGGAGACCGATGGGAATTCGGAGACGATCCGGAGATGTGGCTGTGGGACCGCTGGAACAACGACTTGTTCCGTCCCGAATTCCGAGGAACCTGCTACGACCTGCGCCGCGCCGTCCGCAGCACCTACGACTTCGACACGGTCGTGCGCGACATCGCCGTCATTCACAACATCGGCCCGATCCCGAACGACTGCTTGGCGTTCGGACCGGGCTTCGACGTCGAGACCGCCGACCTGATCGTCTGGGCGATCAAGCAACACATCGCCACCGAAGAGGGTGCGGCGCTGTGGGGCGACCCGATGTTCTACGAGTGGACGGCCGTCGCCGACATCACCGACAGCTTCTACGACGGATACCGTGAGATCCTCGGTCTGCCGATCCCGGATCGGGACTAAGGTAGGCAGAGAGCGGTAGGCACGAAATCAACGCGGGGGGGAGCGATCCCTCCCGCGTTTTCATACCTAGGACGGACCCGTCATGGATGAACTGATACGCGTAGAACACCTGACGAAGATCTACGAGCGTGGTGAGGTCCTGGCGCTCGACGACATCAGTTTCACCGTCAAGCGCGGGGAGTTCCTCGTCCTGCTCGGGCTCTCGGGGTCCGGCAAATCAACGCTCCTCCGTTGCATCAATCGGTTGATCGAGCCGACCGCCGGGCAGATCCAGTTCGACGGCATCGACGTCACGAAGGCGTCGGCGAAACAGCTCCGCCAGCTGCGCCGCCGAATGGCGATGATCTTCCAGCAGTTCAATCTCGTGAAGCGTTCGACGGTGCTGACGAACGTCCTCTCCGGCCGGCTGGGATACGCTAACCCGGGCGCCTCGGCGATCCACAAGTTCCCGAAGGAGGACCTCGACGCGGCGGTCGCCAACCTCGAGCGTGTCGGGATTCCGGAACAGGCGTACAAGCGGGCCGACGAGCTCTCCGGAGGGCAGCAGCAGCGGGTCGGAATCGCGCGTGCCCTGATGCAGAAACCGGACCTTCTGATGGCCGACGAACCAGTCTCCGCGCTCGACCCGGCGACGTCGCACTCGATCATGCAGTACCTCGAACTGATGAACCGGGAAGACGGCGTGACCGTCATTGCCAGCCTCCACTTCCTCTCGCTCGCGAGAAGATACGGGACGCGGATCCTGGCGCTCAAGGACGGGAAGATCGTCTTCGAAGGATCTCCGGCCGAGATCGACGCGGCGAAGTTCAAGGAGATCTATGGAGAGGAGGCGCAGGAAGTTGAGGTTCGCTAGACGACACTCGCCGTGGGTGCGTCTCGTCGAGCTCCGCCGGCGAATCTTCGCGTTTCTGCTCGACTGGGTGTCCTGGGGATACTTCGCCTACGCGATCATGTATCTCCTCAACAAGTACTGGTACGTCCGCCACGTCAACTTCTACGGACGTCTGACGCTCCCTCTGTGGGGGTGGCCGCTTGTTGTCCTCGTCACCCTGGAGCTCGCCCTTCTGACGCACGCGTTCGGTCAGACGATCGGCCTCAGCCTGTTCGGGCTCCGCCTTCTCGGCCCCGATCTCCGCCGGATTCCCGTGCGTCAGCGGCTGCGCCGGTACTTCGAACTCCATCTGAAACTCCTCCTCCAGCCGATCGCGCTGTTCACCGACCGGCCCTTGGGAACGCTCCTCCACGACGGGGACGAAACGGGGACGATGCGTCTCGTCGCCAAGGTGAAGGAGGACATGCCTCTCGAGAGACCGCGGAACTGGTGGCTCACCTATCGCGGGCTGTTCACAACGGCGCTCTTGGGATTGACGTTCTGGCTCGGGTGGAAGATCACGGCGATCAACCTGCAGATGCTCGTCGAGCGGGTCGGGAAGTCGGGCCACATCTGGCGCGATCTGTTCACGCCCCAGTTCACGTATCTGACGGCGAATGTCATCGATGGGAGGACCTACTCCATCGTCCACTACATGATGGAGACGATCTTCATGGCGTTCTTCGCCACGATCACTGGTGCGATTGTCGCCTTCCCGCTCAGCTTCCTCGGCGCCCGCAACATCATGGGATTCAGCCCTGTCGGGTGGTTGATCTACACGATCATGCGATTCGTGTTCAACATCTTCCGCTCGATCGAGTCGATCTTGATGGCCGTCCTGTTCGCGGTCTGGGTCGGTTTCGGGAACCCGTTCGCTGGGGCGCTGGCTCTGTTCCTCCACACGATCGCCGCGCTCGGGAAGCTGTACTCCGAGCAGGTCGAGGGCGTCGACGCTGGGCCGCTCGAAGCGATCGCGGCGACCGGAGCCCGGCGCTGGCAGGTCGTCGTCTACGGGGTCATCCCGCAGATTATCCCGTCGTACCTCGCGTTCACGCTCTACCGATGGGACATCAACATCCGGATGGCGACCGTCATCGCGTTGGTCGGCGGCGGCGGAATCGGGACGCTCCTCTTCTACTTCAAGAACGAGGTCGGCCGGCTCGAGAACGCTTGGAATCTGGTTGGCGCCGTGATCGTAGCGATCGTCGTCGTCGTCTGGCTCCTCGACTACATCAGCGCCCGCGTGCGCGAGAAGATCGGATAGGCCATGGAGCAGAAGTACTACGCAGGATTCATCGCAGCGCGGCCGAACTGGCGGAAGGCGTTCCGTGCGTACGGCAAGGACTTGAGCGTCATCACAACCGATTTGCTGGTTCTGCTCGCTCTGTGGGGGCTCTGTTCGTTCGTCTGGAATCACTTCGCCCACGGAACGCGGGACTTCCTCTCAGTCTCCTGGTGGATCATCCTCGTCGTCTGCGTCGAGCTCGCCCTCGTCTGGTCCTCGTTCGGCACGAGTCCCGGCTTGCGGCTTCTCCGGCGGCGGCTGATCAACGAACGAGGGAATCGCAGGCTGTTCCTTCGTCGGCTCTTGCGCACCCTCACCCTTCACATCCAACCGTTCCTCGCGTTGGAGGTCCTGGTGACCGCGAAGTACACGCCGCGTCACGACCGCGTCACGGGATTCCGGATCCTCTCGGCGACCGAACTCGCAGAGGCGCGCCGACCGTGGTACCGGAGTTCTTCGTCGCTTTCGATCATTCTGTTGGGCCTCGCGATGTTCCTCGTCTCCGCCCTGTTCACGCAGGTCGACTTCGCGACGTTGTTCACCAACGCCTCAGCGACCTCCGAAATCTGGTATCGCATCTTCCATCCGGATTGGTCGATCCTCGGCCTTGGCGTTCGCCTGCTGATCGTCACGCTCTACATGGCGTTCATGGCGACCCTGTTCGGCGTGTTGATCGCAGTCCCGCTGAGCTTCCTCGCCGCGCGAAACCTGGCAAGGGGGGTCGTCGGGCGCTCGATCTACATCGTGTTGCGCCTCATCCTCAGCATCATTCGATCGATCGAGCCGATCATCTGGGCGATTATCTTCGTCGTCTGGGTGCGGACCGGGGCGGCCGCGTTCGCTGGAATGCTCGCGCTCCTCGTCCATTCGATCGCGGATCTGACCAAGCTCTACTCGGAACGGCTCGAGTCGATCGATTATGGCCCGGTCGAGGCGATTCGTGCGACCGGTGCAGGCCGCTTGCAGGTGATCCTCTACGGGATCGTGCCGCAGATCGTCAACCCGTATCTGTCTTTCACGATCTACCGGTGGGACATCAACGTTCGCATGGCGACGATCATCGGGCTGGTCGGGGGAGGAGGGATCGGACAGCGGCTGATGCAGTTGACCCGTAACTGGGTCTGGGATCAGGCGATCGTCCTGATGCTCTTGATCATGGTCGCCGTCTGGGCGATGGACTACAGCTCGTCGCGGCTGCGCGAGCGGCTCAACTGATCGTTCGGACGCCAGCCTAGCGGCTCGTCACGTTCTCCAGATACTCCTGGATGTCCTCCAGCCCGAACGTCGTCTTCAATGCGACGTTGTCCTCGAGCCACGCGTCCTTGATCGTGTCGTCCCGACGGATCTCGATGTCCTTGATCCCGAACGAGTCGACCATCTTGCGCGCTTCTTCCTCGATCTGTCGATCCTTCACCCTGAAGAGGAATCGCGGGAAACTCGGCATCGCTGCACCTCCAGACGCACAGTATACCTCGCCGGACCGCGGTCGATCGACGGGGTCGCTCTTCTGATTCCCCCGGGGCTGCGGTATCGTTTGGCCATGCGCGAGAACGGCGGAAGCGAGATCACGATCGTCCGCGCGACCGAGAGGCATACGGACGACCTCGAGGCTCTCGTCGCACGGATCGAAGCCGAGGACCGCCCCGACGACGTACAGGCCACCGTGCGCGCGCCACGTGGGATGGCCGAGAGCCTCTCAAGCTACGACGCGTTGTCCTCGGACTCGGTCTGGTTCCTGATCGCCTATCGAGGCGACCGGCCTGCAGGTCTCTGCGTCGCCATCCGAGTTCCAAAGCTTGACGAGCGCGTCGGATTCCTCTACCTCGACGAGCTGCACGTCCTCGCCGAGCACCGCCGCTACGGGATCGGCGGGGCACTGATGCAATCGGCTGTCGGTCTCGCCCGCGATCTCGGCCTCGCCGGGATCCGACTCTTGACTCGACCGGACAACCGGCCGGCGCGGGCGCTCTACGAGTCCCTGGGTTATCAGCACAGCGAGACGCTCCTCTACGAGTTCCGGGTTGAACACCATGATCCATCGTTCTAGAATGAGTTTTCATGAACACAGTCGATCTGATCGCCAAGAAACGCGATGGGGGGACGTTGACCCGCGAGGAGATCGAGCACTGGATCGCTGGAACCGTCGATCGGACGATCCCCGAGTACCAGAGCTCCGCCCTGTTGATGGCCATCCGATTGCGCGGGATGACCGACAAAGAGGCAGCGATCCTCACCGACGTGATGGCTCACTCCGGCTCGATGTTCACGCCGGACGACCTGGGCGGATTCACCGTTGATAAACACTCGACCGGTGGTGTCGGTGACACGACAACCCTGGTCCTCATTCCACTCCTCGCCGCCGCCGGACTGACGGTGGGAAAGCTCTCCGGCCGCGCCCTCGGCCACACCGGAGGCACGATCGACAAGCTCGAATCGATCTCCGGGTTCCGCACCGATCTGTCACGCAGCCGGTTTCTCGAGCTCGTCCGTGAGACGAGGCTCGCTCTCGCTGACCACACCGAGGACATGGTCCCGGCCGACCGGATCCTCTACGAGCTTCGCGACGTCACGGCGACGGTCGACTCGCTGCCGCTGATCGTCGCTTCGATCATGTCGAAGAAGATCGCCGGCGGCGCCCAGGGGATCGTCATCGACGTCAAGACCGGCGCGGGCGCGTTCCTCCCGAAACTCGAGGACTCCCGCAGGCTGGCCGAATCGCTCGTTTCAATCGGCGTGAGGCTTGGGCGGAAGATGGCCGCTCTGATCACCGACATGTCGCAGCCGTTGGGGTTGATGGTCGGAAACGCCCTCGAGGTCCGCGAGGCGATCGACACCCTCCACGGTGAAGGACCCGACGACCTGTCTAGGCTCTGCTGCGAGCTGGGGGCCGAGCTCCTCGTGTTCGCCGGGGTCAGTCAAGATCGCAACGACGCAATGGATCATCTCGATCGTCTGCTCCGCGATGGCTCCGCTCTCGACAAGTTCGGCGAGCTGATCGCCAACCAGGATGGGAACTCCGCGGTGATCGACGATCCGTCCCTCCTCCCGCGCGCCGCGAGAAGGGTGGAGGCTCGCGCGCTGCAGGCCGGCGTCGTACGCGGCCTCAACGCGCTCGGAATCGGCCGCGCTGCAAACCTTCTTGGCGCCGGACGATTCACCAAAGAGGACTCGATCGACCCGGCCGTCGGCGTGGAACTCGTCCGCAAGATTGGCGATCGCGTCGAACACGACGAACTCCTCGCCATTCTGCACGTCAACGACGAGACCCACCTCGACACGGCCTGCCGGATGGTCGAATCAGCCTACACGATCGATCCGAAGGCCGCGGAGGTCACTCCGCCGGAGCTCATCCTCGAACGGATCGTTGGCGACTCGTGACCTTGAATCACGAGTTGCCTAGGGAAGTCGAGGGCCTCCCTGGCGCTCCCTGCGCCGTACGAATCCTGAGCACCTAGAGCGAAAACGCGTCGGGGAGGAGTTCGCGCACCGTCGTCCGGACGAACGATCCCTCCGGGTTTCCCATCAGAATCTCCATCTCCGGTGCGTGCTCGTGGAGGACCTGGCGACAGGCTCCGCACGGCCGGCAGTGGTCCGACGCACAAGACACGGCGAGTTTCGCGAACCCTTGCCGCCCTTCGGAGATCGCCTTGAACAGCGCCACGCGCTCGGCGCAGAGAGACAATCCGTTCACCCCGTTCTCGACATTGACGCCGGTGTAGGCCGTTCCGTCCTCGCAGAGGAGGGCGGCCCCAACCGGGAACCCCGAGTACGGCGCGTACGCGTTCGTGCGCGCTTCGTTTGCCAGTCGCAACAGCTCTCGATCGTCCATCAGAATCGGATCACCACCCCTAGTACAGCTGCCAGTCCACCGGAGCGGAGATCCCACCAGTTCGCTGCCTCACTCAGCGGCAGGAGGAATCGAACGTCCGCGTAGATCCGCAGGAACGGCGGGCCGATCTCGAATCCGACCACGCCGTGGACGGCGAAGGTCGACCAGATCAATTCGTCGAGGCGGAGGGCTGCCAGGGCGTCGGTCACGCCGTCCTCGAACTCCAGTGGCACATCGATGTCGGCGAGCGGCCGGATCTCGCCCCGCAGCAGATCGACGCCTCCTCCGAGCGTCAGCGCCAGGATAAGCAGGTCGAAGCGCTTCACCACGTCGGTCGACAGCATCCAGGAGGAGAACGCGACGTCGATTGTCGCGGCCCCGGAGAACCCCTCCGATTCGAACGCCGCGTCAAACAGCGGCTGCGGAATCTCCGTCCCCGCGAGCCGCGCGACGCCTCGCAGCAGTCCGTCACTCACCAACCCACCGGTGAAGCGGACGCTGTCGACGACGATCAGCGGGAGGGAGACCTCGATTGTCCCACCGACCAGCGGAACGGGGAGGAGCGGTGGGAACGCCCGGGCGAAGTCGTCGATCTGATCGAGCGTCTCGTCGATCCGATCCCGAACCTCCTCGAGAACAGCCGGCGGGACGCCAGAATCGATCAGAGCCCCTTCCAGTGCGGTGAACGCCCCGTCGACGGCAATCGGGATTCGGCCCAACGTACCGGAGAGATCGAGCGTGTAGATCGGCACCCCCAAGGTGACGCCGCCAGCAACCGCCACCGCGCCGTAGAGCAAGACGCCGCAAGCTACGGCGATCGTCGCGCGGAGAAGACGCGTCTTCATCGCCGATCCCAACCCTCCCATTCCGCCTTCTTCAGTTCTGCACGTTTGATCTTACCACTTGTCGTCTTCGGTAGCTCGGTCACGTACTCGATCGCCCGCGGATACTTGTATGGCGCAGTGACGCTCTTCACGTGATCCTGGAGCTGCTTCGTCAGTTCGTCGGACGGCTCGTGGCCGACGGCGAGGACAACGAACGCCTTGACGATCTCGCCCCGCTCGCGGTGCGGTGCCGCCACGGCCGCCGCCTCGACGACCGCTGGGTGGCTGACGAGCGCGTCCTCAACCTCGAACGGGCCGATTCGATACCCCGAGGTGAGGATGACGTCGTCGGCGCGCCCCTCGAAGAAGAGATAGCCGTCCTCGTCCATCCGCGCGAGGTCGCCGGTCCGGTACCACCCGCCGGCGAAGACCTCGTCGTCGAGTTCGGGTGCCTTCCAGTAGCCGTCGAAGATCGCGGGGTTCCCCGGTTCGAGCGAGATCTCGCCGATCTCTCCCTGCGGGACGTGATTCCCGTTACGGTCGATCAGGACGACACCGGGACCCGGTGTCGCCATCCCCATCGCTCCCGGCTTGACCGGCATGCCGGGGAGGTTGCAGACGAGGCAGATGCTCTCCGTCTGACCGTAGCCGTCGCGGATCGTCACCCCGAACGCCCGCTTGAATGCCTCGATCGGCTCCACATTCAGCGGCTCGCCGGCCGACAGGGCGTCCTTCAATACCAGGTCGTGCTTTGTCATGTCGGGATGTTGGGCGAACAGCCGGTACTCCGTCGGCGTTGCGCAGAGCTTAGTGATCTTGTGCTTCTCCATCAGCTCGAAGTACTTGTCGGCGTCGTAGCGTCCGTTGTACATGAACTGCGTCGCCCCGCTGGTCAGCGAGACGCCGATCGGGCTCCAGTACCACTTCGCCCAGCCGGGCGCTGTCGTCGCCCAGATCACATCGTTCTCGTTGGCGTCGTACCAATAGCGCGCCGTCACCCGGTTGTGGCAGTACATCCACCGATGCTTGTGGACGACCGGCTTTGGGCTCCCCGTGGTTCCCGAGGTGAAATTGATCGTCATCGGATCGTCGGCCGTGATCTTCACCTTCTCCACGCTCGGATCCGCCTCCGCGACGAGGTCCTCGAACCGAAGCCAGCCGTCGCGCGGTTCCTTGGACCCGATGACGATGAACGTCGCCAGCGGACACTCCACGCTCGTCTCATCGACCGTGTCCGCTGTCGATGCGTCGGCGACGATCACCTTCGCACCGCTCACCTGGGAACGGTAGGCGATCTCTTTGCTCTTGAGCATCTCGGAGCACGGGACAGCGACGCCGCCGGCGACGAACGTCCCCAACTGCGCCATGTGCGCCTCGGGGAGACGAGGGAGAACGTGGAGGATCGGATCGGCCTTCTTCACCCCGAGGGCAATCAGGGCGCTCCCGAATCGGCGCGTCCCGTCGACCAGCTCCGCGTAGGTCACCCGTCGTTCGTTCCCATCGGCGTCCTCCCAGATCACCGCGACCTTTTCCGGACTTCGCTTCGCGTGCCCCTCGACTGCATCAACGATGTTGTAGTCCGTCGGGATCTCCCAGCGAAACTCTTCGACCTCTTTGCGATACTGCGCGTTGTCGTAGTGCATCTGCGTTGACCACCCCGAACCGGTAGTTTTGATTGGGAAATGTGCTTCCTATAGCATATCCCCAACCCCAGCGCCAATCGAGGTGTGCGATGAGAGCATCCGTAGTCCTGACCCCGCCGATGTCCAAACGCCTGATCGCCAAGGGGGTCGCCGCGCTGCCCCAGGTCAGGACGGCACTCGAGGGAGGCCGGATCGTGGTCACGCTCGGAACGACGAACGCCTACGTCGCTGAGGAGCTCCTCGGCGGGCCGATCGACCGAGGCGCGTTCGCCGCCGGGTTCATCGACGACCGGTGGAACATCAACGCACGACTCGGGGAGGTGGGCGAGATCGTTTTCGAGCGCGGGAAGCCGCTCAAAACGGGTCCGGACGAGGCACTCGCCTCGCTTGAGGCAGGCGACATCGTGATCAAAGGCGGAAACGCGCTCGATCCGGAGGGCGTCGTCGGGGTCCTGCTGGGCTCCTCGACCGGCGGGACCGTCGGTCGCTACGTTGCGGCCTGTCTCGCCCGCGGCATCGAGATTGTCATCCCGATTGGCCTGTCCAAGTCGGTCCATACCTCGATCGTCGAGCTCTCCCGCGAGATGGGGATCGAGCGCACGGAGCTTCGGACGGGGATCCCCTGTGGGATCTTCCCGCTGCACGGCCGTGTGGTCACCGAGATCGACGCCCTGGAGACGCTCTTCCCCGTTCGCGCACTTCACGTGACGTCCGGCGGAGTGGGGATTGGCGCCGGGGCCGTCTCGCTCCTGATCGAGGGTGAAGAGGGAGCCGTTCGGGACGCGTTCGCCCTCATCGAGCCCCTCTACGACGAAGATGATACCGCGCTGTCAGGCCGCGCATGATCGACTCGTATCGAACGCTCGCCGAAGCCGCGAAGGGTCGGATCACCCGCAAGAAGTCGCGATTCCTCTCGTTCGTGCATCCGGCCGACTCCTTGGATCAGGTCGAGGCGAAGATCGCCGAGGTCCGCCGCGCGTATCACGACGCGGCGCACCACTGCACCGCCTATCGCCTCGTCGCGTCTCCCGAGCCGATCGCCGCGGCTGACGACGCCGGCGAGCCGTCCGGATCAGCCGGCCCACCGATCCTCCACCGGCTCGAGGAGGCCGACCTCCTCAACGTTCTCGTCGTGGTCGTCCGGTACTTCGGCGGAACGAAGCTCGGCGTCGGGGGTCTGATCCGCGCCTACGCCGACGCGACGCAGGCGGCACTCGAAGAGGCCCGGATTGTCGTCCGCCGCATGGCTGTTGAGGTATTGATCCGATTCCCGGCTGACGTAAACTCAGGTGTCATGGCGACGATCCATCGATGCGGGGCTGAGATCCGGGACATTCGATTCGACGAGTCGGCCGAGGTCCGGGTGGGGCTCGTGCCCAGCGGGGTCTCAGCGTTCCGCTCAGCGATCCGAGAGGCAACCGGGGATCGTGCCACGACGGAGGTACTCGCATGATCGACGCGATTCGAGGGGAGATGGCACACGTCGGGACCGATCACGTGGTCATCGACACCGGGAGCGTCTCCTACCGCGTCGACTGCCCGACCGAAACCCTCCGCCAATGTCACGATCGCCGGATCGATCAGGTCTTCGTCCATCTCATCGTCCGTGAGGACACGATCCAGCTGTACGGGTTCGGATCGCCGGAGGAGCGCGAGCTGTTCAGGAAGCTTCTTACCGTCGGGCAGGTCGGCCCGCGGCTCGCTCTCCAGGTTCTCTCCGCCCTCCCGCGACGGGCGTTCATTGACGCGATCGCCAACAACGACGTTAGTCGGTTGACCGCGGTGAAGGGGATCGGGACGAAGACGGCACAGCGGATCCTGATCGACCTCCGCGACAAGGTTGGAGGAATCGGCGAGGCCGATCCCGCAGACATCTTCCTCACCAACAGCGAGGAGACCGCGCTCCGGGCACTGACATCGAAGGCCCTCGGTTTCTCCGCCCGCGAGGCCCGTCATGCGATCGAGCAACTCCGCGGGGAGGAGATGACAACGGAGGAACTCATCCGCCGGGGGCTGGCGATCCTCGGGCGAGGGTCATGAGGGTCCTCGGAATCGACTACGGGCGTCGACGAATCGGACTGGCGCTGAGCGACGAGGAGGGAATCCTCGCGAGCCCGCTCCCGACTTACGTCCGCGGGCGATCAGAGGAGCGTGACATTGCTCGATTGGCCACGCTAATCGCGCGGCACGGGGCGACGGCAGTCGCCGTCGGATTGCCACTCAACATGGATGGCTCGCGCGGTGAGATGGCTCGCGCGGCGGAGGCGTTTGCCGACCGAATCCAAAAGAAGACCGCGCTTCCGGTCGAGCTGTTCGACGAGCGGCTCACCAGCAGCGAGGCGGAGCGCGTCTTGCTTGAAGCGAATCTACCGAGGCGTCGAAGAAAGGAACTGCGAGACAGCCTCTCCGCGGTGCTAATCCTTCAAGGCCATCTCGACCGGCTGAACTCCTCTCACTAGCCGCCGAATCCGAAGAAGAAAACTACCTCTTCTTCTCCTCCCGCTTGAGGAATTCGATGATCGCCTCGACCACCAGGTAGTTCACCGAGCGGTCCTTCGCCTCGGCCAACTTCAGCAGCCGTTCGACCGGCTGCTGGTCGATCTTGCTCTTCGGCACGTAGATCGAGATCTTGTCCAGGAGCTGCTTTGGCACGAGATCCCCCTTTTCGATGCACGTTGTACATTGTATTGTAGCAGCCTCTGTTAGAGAGAGCAAGGCGAAGTCGGACGCTGTTACGTTCGGTCCTTGGCCGCCTGTTCCAGGTACGCCTCGATGAAGCCGGCGAGGTCTCCATCGAGGACCGCGTCGATGTTTCCCGTTTCGTACGTCGTGCGGTGATCCTTCACCATCTGATACGGATGGAGGACGTACGAGCGGATCTGACTCCCCCACTCGTTCTCTCTCAGCTCGCCCTGCAGCTCCTCGAGCTTCTCCGCCTGCTGCTGACGAAGGAGCTCGTTCAGTCGGGCGCGTAAGACTCGCATCGCGTTCTCCTTGTTCTGGTGCTGGCTGCGCTCGTTCTGACACGAGACGACAATCCCCGTCGGGATGTGCGTGATCCGCACGGCCGAGTCGGTCACGTTGACGTGTTGCCCGCCGGCTCCGGACGAACGGTAGGTGTCGACGCGAAGCTCCTTCGGATCGATCTGGAGGACGGCCTCTTCCACCTCGGGAACGACTGACACTGCAGCGAACGACGTGTGCCGCCGATGGGCGGAGTCGAATGGGGAGAGGCGAACCAGCCGGTGGACGCCCTTCTCCCCGCGCAGATTTCCGTACGCGTACCGCCCTTTCACTTCCAGGGTCGCGCCCCGGATCCCCGCCACCTCGGCCGGGCTGACATCGAGGAGGTCCGCCTTGAAGCCTATCCGCTCGCAGAAGCGCCCGTACATCCGCAACAGCATCTCCGCCCAGTCCTGCGAATCGGTTCCCCCGGCTCCAGCATTGATCGACAAATAGCAGCTCCCGATGTCGTACTCGCCGGAAAACGCCAATTCGATCCGCAGCTGTCTTACGCGCGCGCTGAGCGCAGCAAGCCGCCCCTCGAGTTCGGCGAGTTCGGATTCGTCCTCGGCTTCCACGGCCATCCGGTGAAGGAGCTCGATCTCCTCGAGTTCGGTGGTCACGTCGACGTAGGTGGTCAGCTTCGATCGTGCGCGCTCGACCCGTTGGGACAGGCTCTTCGCACGGTCGCGGTCCTCCCAGAACCCGGGGCTCGCCATCTCCGCATCGAGACGCCCGACTTCCTCTCGGAGTCCCGTCGGGTCAAAGGTAATCACCGATCCTCTTCACCAGGTCCTGCAACCTCGCGATCCTCTCTTCGTGCATTTCCGCCCCTTCGCAGCTCGTGCGTCGTCTACCCGACCCATCATGTCGATCGACACCGCGCCGATCCGACCCTTTATGTCGATCGACACCGCGCCGATCCGACCCTTTATGTCGATCGACACCGCGCCGATCCGACCCTTTATAGGGGAATTGGCGGCCGGCCTCAACCGCCCGTGTCGCGCGGATCCCAGTTGACAGCGGGAACCGGCCTCACTACGATGCGGACCCAGGGAGGGCGGCGGAGTGAGGGAATCGATTCACATCATCGGTGGCGGGATCGCCGGGCTTTCCGCCGGCTGCTACGCCCGGATGAACGGCTATCGGACCCGAATCTTCGAGATGCATACGCTCCCCGGTGGACTGTGCACGGCGTGGCAGCGGAACGGCTACACGATCGACGGCTGCATCCACTGGCTTGTCGGCTCGTCCCCGAGGAACCGCTTCTACCGGTTGTGGGAAGAGGTCGGAGCGGTCCCGAACCGGCCAATCTACGATCACGACGTCTTCGTCCGGATCGAGGGGGATTCCGGGCAGGTCCTGACGCTCTACACCGACATCGACCGGCTGGCCGCTCACTTGATCGAACTTGCCCCGGAGGACCGCGACGTCCTCCGCGAGTGGACCCGCGGGCTCCGGCGACTCGCTCGAATGGAACTCCCGGTCGAGCGACCGGCCGAGCTGATCGGCCCGATTGGGAGGCTCGGCATGGCAGCACGATTCTTGCCGCACATGGGAACCTTCCGTCGCTGGGCCGGCACGACTGTCCGCCAGTTTGTCGAAGACCTCGACAATCCGTTCCTGCGGGAGGCTTTTCCCCTCGCGTTCGATCTTCCGGACTTCCCGATGATCGCGATGATGATGACGCTCGCCTGCATGCACAACCGGGCCGCAGGGTATCCGATCGGAGGCTCTCTCCCGTTTTCCCGATCGATCGAGCAGCGATATCTCGACCTGGGCGGCGAGATCGAGTACGGGGCGCGCGTCGAGGAGATCCTCGTCGAGGAGAACCGGGCGGTCGGCGTCCGCCTTACCAGCGGGACGGAGCATCGCTCCGACCTCGTCATCTCCGCCGCCGACGGACACGCGACGATCTTCGACCTTCTCGGTGGTCGCTACTGCGACGAGACAATTCGAGGGTACTACGAGCATCTCCCGGTCTTCCCGTCTCTTCTGCTTGTCGGAATCGGAATCGGACAGACCCTCGACGGGTTCCCGGACGCGGTCGACGGGATCAGCTTCCCCCTTTGCGAGCCGATCACCGTCGACGGGCGGAAGCTGACGCGGCTGTCCGTGCAGGCAAACACGTTCGATCCGTCTCTCTCTCCGCCCGGCAAGACCGTGCTGAAGGTGCTCATCCCTTCGAGTTTTGAGCGGTGGCGGAAGCTCCACGAAGAGCCCGACAAGTACAGAGTGGAGAAGGACGCGGTTGCAGCTGAGGTGATCCGCGGTCTCGAGCAGCGTTTTCCCGGGCTGGCGGACCATGTAGAGACGATCGACGTCGCCACACCGATGACGTGGCACCGCTACACGAGCAATTGGCAGGGAAGCTTCGAGGGCTGGCTTCCCACGCCGAAGACTCTCACGATGCGGATGAACAAAACGCTCCCCGGACTGTACGATTTCTTCATGGTCGGGCAGTGGGTCCAGCCGGGCGGCGGCCTTCCTCCGGCCGTGATGTCGGCCCGGCACGCGATTCAAATCATCTGTAAGGAGGACAGCAAGCGATTCAAGACGAGTACTCCGCGGACGGCATCGAGTTGATCCGCGCCTTCAGAGCGAATGCCTACGAGCGACCGGTGAAAGGAGAGCGAATGCCCGACGAGAAGACCCGCAAGGAAGAACTGAGCATCAGCGGTGAGAAGCTCGTGTCAACGGTGAAGGAGATCATCCATCAGGGAAACGTCCGGCGGGTCAGCGTCCGCAATAAGGAGGGAGAGACGTTGGTTGAGATCCCGCTTACGTTCGGCGCAGTCGGCGTGCTTCTTCTCCCGACAATTGCGGCCCTCGGGACGATCGCCGCGTTGGTCACGCAGTGCACGATCGTCGTCGAGCGAATCGAGGAGTAGCCTGGACCACAGCCGATCCGGAGCCTTCATTGAACGGACAAGCCCCGTTCATCGGCTCTTCACATCAGCGCCGTACCTTACAGACATACGAGAGCAACAAGAAGCGCCGTACCTCCAAAGAGTAAGGGCGACTTCCCACATACGAGGGGTCACACCTGGCCCCTCGTTCCTTTTCAGTTCGCCCTGATCCGACTTGCCCCCATCCGAACCGGATGCTAGGTTGATTCGCACCCGCGGTCGCATGGAG
>CBFCYU010000002.1:0-32847 GCA_965602415.1 uncultured bacterium
CGAGTGAGATGCCCTCCGGCGGCGCGCCGAGAAGGGCCGAGCCACCGCCGGAGATGAGGCAGAGGACGAGATCTCCCGGGCCAACCCCGTCCGACAGCTCGCCGATCGCCGCCGCCGCCCTCAGCCCGTTCTCGTCCGGAACCGGATGCCCCGCTTCGAGCACGCGAAGCCCTTCCACGGGACCTCCGCAACCGTACCGCGTCAAGGCGATCCCTCCTGCCAAGGCGGAGCCAAGCCTCTCCGAGACGGCTCCGGCCATCGGAACGGCCGCCTTGCCGATCGCGATCGTCCAGACGCGTCCCTCCGACATGTCGAAGACCGTTGAGCCCACGCGAAGTCGTTCTCCGTCGTGGGAGAGGACCTCCTGCACGCAGCACTTCGGGTCGATCGCCGCAAACCCGTTCTCGAGGAGGTCGAGAACGAGATCTCGTCCGAAGCCCGCTCGCATCCTCGATCGATCGAATCGGATCATCGGTTCGCCTCCCGCTCTCCCTCGGCGCAGATCGCCCGGATCGGACACCCCGTGCAGATGGGACTCGAGCGGCAATGCTCCTTCCCGTGCCGGACGATCAGCGCGTGGAATTCGCCGAGAAGGCCGACGTCGCTGGGGAGGGCGGACAGAAACAGTCCGCGGAGATCCCGGTACCGTTCGCCGCCATCGATCCATCCAAGCCGGGCCAGCAAGCGACGTGCGTACGCGTCGATTACAAAGCTCGGCTTCCCCGCGGCGTAAACAAGGATCGCGTCCGCCGTCTCCTCCCCAATCCCGAACAGACCGAGCAGCTCCTCACGCAGACCGTTGGTCGGCAAAGAGAACACCCGGCTCAGATCTCCTTTGTGCCGCTCGATCAGGTACGCCGTGAGTGCCTTCAGCTTCTTCGCCTTGGCATTGTGGAAGCCCGCGGCACGTATCGACTCCGCAACCCGCTCGACCGGTGCCTCGCCGATCGCCTCAACGGACAAGAGACCGCACTCTCTGAGGCCCTGGAGCGCTTGCTCCGCGTTTCGCCAACCCGTCCGCTGTGTCAGGATCGCTCCCACGATCATCTCAAACGGGTCGTCCGCTGGCCACCAATCCTGCGGGCCGTATGCGGCCAGGAGGTGATCGAAGAGGTCGCGGACACGATTCCTGAGCATTGGGGAGAGAGGATACCGGGGCAAGGCACGTCGACCAACCCGACGCCCTGTTGAAATGAGACTGAGAATCGTTATCATCTCAGGTCATGACGCTCGATCAGCTCGGACCCGGGGGCGAGGCACGCGTACTCGACATCCGGGCGGGACACGGCCTGCGGCAGCGATTGAATCACCTCGGCATCCACCCGGGTGACATCCTCCGCCTGTCCGGGCGCGGCGCGTTTCGCGGCCCTCTCCTCGTGCAGGTCCACGGGATGCAGGTCGCGCTCGGCCGCGGTGTCGCTCGTCACGTCCTCGTCGAGGCGGTGACCAAAACGACCGTCCCTCGGGGGCGTCGTCGCCGGTTCGGGAGGTCCTCGCCATGACCACCAAGGGCCATGCGATTGAGTGCCTCCGGGCGGCGGGGAGGCGCATCACCCCGGAGCGGGAGCTCCTCGTCCGGATCATCAGTCGGACTCCGCATCTCGACGCAACGGAGATCTACCGAATCGCAAAGGAGGAGCAGTCCCGGATCGGCCTCGCGACAGTCTACCGCACGTTGAACCTACTGAACGAGCTCGGTGTCGTCCGAGTCTGTGAGCTCGGCGAGGCGCATCGTCACTACGAGGTTCAGCAGGACGATCACCTCCATCTCGTCTGCTCCGACTGCGGTCGCATCATCGACATCCCTCAGTCCACGACCATCCGCGACCTCGCGGAATCGCGAGGATTCCACGTCGAGCAGATCCGTCTCGAGCTGATCGGCTACTGCACCGCCTGTGCGAAGAAGCGCTCCGCGATGGCGCGAAATGGAGCGTAGACGTGCCCACTTCCCGCTCCAGGGTCTTTCGGATCGCCCTGATCGGCCAGCCGAATTGCGGCAAGAGCACGATCTTCAACCACCTCGTCGGGTACAAGGCGAACACCTCGAATCTCCCCGGGACGACGGTCGAGTACCTCAAGAGCGAAGCCCTGGTCGGCGGACAGCACGCCGAGGTCATCGATCTCCCCGGAACGTACTCGCTGACGTCGCTCGATAAGGCAGAAGCAGAGACGCGCAACTTCCTGATCAACGAGCCGATCGATGCGGTGCTCAACGTCGCCGACGCGTCCCTTCTCTCTCGGAGCCTCGAACTGACTCTACAGGTTCTGGAGCTTGGGATCCCGATGGTCCTCTGCCTGAACATGATCGACGAGGCGCGTCGCAAGGGGATCGATATCGACGCCGAGGCGCTGAGCGAACTCCTCGGCATCTCGGTGATTCCGGCCATCGCCGTCCGAGGGACCGGCGTCATGGAGGCGGCCGTCGCGACGACCCGCGTCGCAAGGGAGCACGCCGTCGCCCCGCCGCCCACCTACAGCCAAGACGTCGAATCCGCGATCGACTCGCTCGAACGAGAGGTAAGCGGCACAGCACGTGAGTCCTCACTGTCGAACGCCCGACTGACCGCGATCAAGCTGCTGGAAAGCGATCCGTTCTTCATCGAGCACGCGAAGGCCGAAGCGCCCGATCTCCTCGACGTCGCGTCGTCGCTCCGGGACCGGATCGCCGCCCAGCGGGGGCGGAGCGGAGAGAGCGTCCTTTCCGCCGAGCGCCACAGCAAGGGGATGGAGCTGTTCGAACGCGTTGCCACCGTCGGAACACCGATCCGCAGCCTGCGCGATCGGATCGACCGCTTCCTGATGCACCCGGTCCTCGGCGTGATCGCCCTCGGGGCGATCCTGTACGGGCTTTTCTACATCGTATTCACCGTCGGCTCTCTGGTTGAAGGTCCGTTGGTCGGCTGGTTCGATCAGTCGATCGAGCTGATCGCCAGAGTGATTCCCGCGGATCACATCGCGTTCTTCGCGATTCAGGGGCTCATCCAGGGGATCGGTGGGGCCATTGGGATCGTCCTTCCGTACCTCGTTCCTTTCCTGATCGGGCTTGCCGTTCTCGAGGACGTCGGCTATCTCCCGCGGGCCGGCTACCTTGCCGACGGCCTGATGCACCGGATCGGCTTGCACGGTAAGTCGGTCATCCCGTTCATCCTCGGATACGGGTGCAGCGTACCGGCGGTGATGGCAACGCGCATTCTCGATTCACGTCGGGATCGATTCGTCACGGCGATGCTCGCTGTGATGATCCCTTGTGTCGCCCGTACGACGATCATCTTCGGGCTGATCGGCTACTTCCTCGGCCCACACCTCGCGTTCCTGTTGTACGTCATCAACATCATCGTGATCGCCGCTGCAGGCAAGCTCCTCACTCTCCTTTTCCCTCGCGTGACCCCGGGGCTGATCCTCGAAATCCCGTCGTACAAGATCCCGTCCGCGCATGTGATCGGAGCGAAGGTGTGGCTGCGGGTGCACGAGTTTCTGCGGTACGCAGTGCCGCTGCTCGTCCTCGGCAGCGTGGTGATGAGCCTGCTCGAATACGTCGATGTGAACCGCTATCTGAATCTCGCTCTGTTCCCGGTTACGTGGAGCCTCGGCCTCCCTCTCGTCCTCGGGGTTCCGCTGATCCTCGGGATCTTCCGCAAGGAATTGTCCCTCGTCATGCTCTTCCAGGCGCTGGGAACCGCCGAGGTGGCAAGCGTTCTGACCGCGGGGCAGATGATGACCTACACCCTGTTCGTTCTGTTCTACATCCCCTGCATCGCGACGATTGCTGTTCTGCGGCGCGAGCTCGGGAACGCTCAGACCGGACTCGTTGTCGCGACCACGACGGGAATCGCTCTCGTCGTCGCCCTGCTGGCCCGGGGAGTCTTCGCCCTGCTCGGCTAGCCAAGCGGTGGTCCGCCCCTCCTCAATGGGGTATTCTCCGACTCAATCGGGGGGGAGGCTACATGACCAGGATCGAGGAGTTCGCGACCCACATCCGGGGGCCTCACGAGCACGCAGCCTACGACAGCAGCACAGACGCAGCAGAGCTACGCGCCAAACAACTCGACGCGATCGCCAAGTCGGCTTTCAACAATCTCCGTACCTACGGCAATTGCTGCCGATCGACGCTCTGGTCGCTTCAGACGCACCTCCGCCTCGACAATGCGGATATCCTCAGGGCAACCGCGACGCTCGCAGGCGGGATCGGCGGGACCGGCGAGACGTGCGGCGCCGTGATCGGCGCGTTGATGGGCATCGGCCTTCACCTGGGATCGTCGGATTTCTGCGACACGCAAAGCACCCAAGCCTGTCTGGCAGCAACGGGCCAGTTCGTCAAGCGATTCACGGCGCGATTCGATACCACGCGCTGCCACGGCGTCCAGAAGGCGACGATCGGCTGGTGCTGCGACGATCCGGATCTCATGGAAAAATGGGTCGACGACGACGGCCCGATCGCCTGCGCCGGGGTCTGCGCCGAAGCGGCGCGGATCGCCGCTGATTTGATCCTCGGGAGTGAAGACGAAGCGGACGGGTAGATCGCGTCGGATGCTCCGACTCCCTTGACCTTCCCAGCCAGACGAGCTTGCCCCCAGTACTCGGCACCGCGGTCATCGATCACCTCCGCGCTGCAAGGACCCGATGCTACCAAGGACCTTGTGAAAGGATCGTATCCTCGGTTCACCCCAGCTTGCTGCGGGTGCCGGAGCGAGCCAGTCCGGACGCCGAGATGGCGAGAACCAAGATGGCTCCATGAATGACGTACTGAAGGTAGAACGGCACACCAAGAATGACCAACCCGTTGTTCAGCGTCCCAATGAACAGGACACCAATCAGCGTCCCAACGATGTTGAACCGCCCAACACGGAAGGTCGTCGCCCCGAGAAAGCAGGCGGCAAACGCACTGAGTAAAAGACCCTCTCCAGCCCTCGGCTGCCCCGAGGAGAGCCTTGCGGCCAGCAGCACCCCGGTGAGCGCAGCCAGCACACCGGAGATGACGAATCCCAGAAGATGGACACGAATCACGCGGATCCCGGAATATCTCGACGCCGTGGGGTTGCCGCCTACGGCGTAGAGCTTCTTGCCGAATGCTGTGTGACTCGCTGAAACGTAGATCACGATGTACACCAGCAACATGATGTAGACAAGGTACGGCATGCCAAGAAACGTGCCTCGTCCAATCCGGACAAACGACTGCGGGATCCCCGAGTAAAGCGAGTACCCACCTGTGTACCACAGCGTCAGTCCTCGCAGCATCGTCTGGATTGCCAGCGTCACAATGAACGGCGATATCCCGACAACGGCAGAGAAGAAACCATTGACTAGACCGATGCCCACGCCCATGGAGAGCACAATCGGAATCGCGAGCCACATGCCCATCTGGGGAAGGAGCGCCGCGATCATCACCCCACTCCAAGTGGCGATGGCCGCCACAGAGAGGTCGAAGTCGCCGAGGACGAGGCAAACGGTCAGCCCGGCGGAAAGGATTCCGAGAAGCGAGATCTGCTTGAGGATTGAGATCAGGTTCCCGACCGTTGGAAAGATTCCGGGGCGGAGGATTGAGAAGCAGAGGAACAAGACGAACAACGAGACGATGATGCCATACCGCCGCGCGACGGAAAGGATCCCGGCGGCCAACGGCCATCCCATCATCCGCGGAACGGATGGCTCACTGCTCGACATCGGTCGCCTCTCCTTCGTTACTCGGTTCTTGGCGCACTGCCCGAAGACGAACTGTATGCAGCAGCCCCAGCCAGAGGCCTGCCGACGTCACCGCCGCGATGAGGATGGCCCCTTGCACGACCAACTGCAGGTGGTATGGAACGTCGAGGAGCGTGAACCCGTTGAAAATCGTGCCCATGATCAGCGTTCCGATCAGTGTCCCAACGATATGAAATCGGCCGACATAGATTGACGCCGCTCCGAGGAAAGCGACCGTGAATGCATCGAACAGGAAGCGATTCCCGATGGTCGGCTCCGCAAGTCCCAGTCGCGCCACCAGGAGAACCCCCGTCAGTCCGGCAAGTGCTCCGGAGAGCATGAACCCGGCCGTCTTCAGGCGGATGCCTGAAATCCCGGCGAATCGGGCCGCTTCCGGGCTTCCACCGACGGCGTACATGCGACGTCCGGTCGTCGTGTGGTTCATCAGCACGTGGAGCATGAGTAGCACACCGGCCATGACGAAAACGAGGTAGGGGATGTGCAGGAAGGCGCCTTTGCCGATGTGCAAGAAACCCTTCGGGATTCCACTGTAGAGGATCGACCCACTTCCACTCGTGTACCAATAGCTGAATCCGGTGAGCACGGTCATCATCCCGAGCGTTGTCATGAACGAAGAGACGCGCAAGGTGGTGATGATCAATCCGCTGACCAGCCCAATCGCCGCGCAGACCGCTAGCACGGCCAGCACGGCCAGCACGGGATGCATGTGAGGGACCCACCCGGCCGTGAGAACAGCGCCGAGTGTGGCCACAGCTCCAATGGAGAGGTCGAATTCATTCATCACGAGACAGATCGTCAGGCCAGCGGCGCAGATCCCAAGGAGAGAAATCTGATTGAGGATGTTTAGGAGATTTCGCACGGTCGGGAAGACGTTCGGTTTCAGGACCGTGAAGACGACAATGAGGATCAACAGACCGAGGACCGTCCCGTACTGCCCGCCCTTCACCAAGACGTCCTCAAAGCGCCGTCTCAGTCTACCTCTCGACGTAGGCAAAGTGACCATCGGCCTACCCTCCGTAGCAGGCTTCCATGATGCGCCGCGCTGAGAGCTCCCGGCGCGGCAGATTCGCGATGAGTCGCCCCCTACGGAGCACGAGAACCCGATCGCAAACGCCGGCCAGTTCCTCCGCCTCCGTCGAGACGAACAGAATCGCTCCTCCTCCGTCCGCGAGACGCCGCACCAATCCGTAGATCTCGGCCTTGGCCGACACGTCGATCCCCCGAGTCGGTTCGCTCAGGACCAACAGGCGCGGCTGGCGAAGAAGCCACTTCGCGAGAACAACCTTTTGCTGGTTGCCGCCGCTCAGGTATTGGACCTCCTGCTCAAGGTTCGTCGCCACGATCTGAAGTGCTCGCACTTGCTCGGTCGCCGCTTTTCGGGCTCTTCTGCGATGCACAACGCGGGTCACCGGATCGATGAGAAAGCGCTGGAGATGCGCGAGGATGATGTTCTCCCAGAGCCGCATCTCCCCCACGACGCCTTGACTCCGCCGCTCTGCGGGCACGAGTCCGATACCCCGCCCGATCGCCCGGCGCGCACTGCGTGGCTGATACGTCCGGCCGTCGAGGAGGATCTTGCCCAAGGCCGGCGTACCGCCCACGCCGAAGAGCAGGTCCGCGAGTTCGTTGTGACCGGCACCGAGGAGTCCAGTGACGCCCAAGACTTCTCGGCTGCGAATTCGGAAACTCAGATCGGTCAGCCGCCCATCGGCGCTTGTCAGCCGCTCGACTTCCAGCGCAACCTCTCCCATCGGACGGTCCTCCTCGACGGTCGGATAGAGCTCCTGCGGACGGCCTCCGACCATGAGGCGAACGAGTTCGCTCAGATCGAGCATCGCCACGTCGGTTGTGGCGACCTTGCGGCCGTCTTTGAGGATCGTGACACGTGAACAGAGCTCGAAGATCTCCTCCAAGCGATGCGAGATGTAGATCACCGAGGTCCCCTTGGCAGCGAGGGAGCGAACTAGCTCGAAGAGCTCCTGAACGTCCTCCCGGGCAAGCGACGACGTGGGCTCATCCATGACGAGGATCCGGCCGCGCGAGTAGAGAGCCCGAGCAATCGCCACCATCCATTGCTCCGCGACACTCAGAGATTGCACAGATCGTCGTGGATCGATCGAGATCCCGAGGTCGTCGAGGATCTCTCCAACGTGTCGATTCAATCGAGGCCAGCAGATCAACCGGCTCGGCCTTCGAATAGGATACGGATCACCGAGGACGATGTTCTCCGCCACGTTAAACTGCGGGACGAGGTTGAGCTCCTGATGAATAAACCGCATGCCGAGGTCGTGCGCGACGCGAGGCGTGAGATACTCGACGGATGTACCCTCAACGAGGATCTCGCCTGCATCGCGAGAGTGGATTCCAGCGAGGACCTTGATCAGCGTTGACTTCCCTGCGCCATTCTGTCCGACGAGAGCGTGGATTTCACCGTGCCGCAAGTCGAAGTCGATCTGCTCGCACGCGACCGTTCCAGGGAACATCTTGGTGATGCCTCGCATGTCAAGACGCAGGGGCTCGGTCCCGGTTGCTGCCATGGGGTGACTATGCCTTCTTCCAATGGGGAAAACCAAGGCGGAGGCTCGGCCACTCATCGCTTGGAGCCTCCGCCGATTGCGAGCTACTGAGCGTCGTCCGGCATCCCGGCAGCGACCCACTCGCCGTAGAACCAGCCGGCGGGCGGGCAGTTCGCCGCAGTGACAATCGGAATCTCGATATAAAACTGCGGCTGCAGTGGCGGCTGACCTTGCCAGAGCCTCGCCTCAAGTTCGGCGAGGGCGATGGTGACCCCACCTTCCCAATCCGGGGCAATCGTCATCTTGAACGGACCGCCGTTGCGGATCGCATCGAACGTTGACTTGTTCCCGTCAATGCCGACGCAGATCATGTCAAGACCGTCGGCCTCGATTGCTTGGACGGCGCCCAGCGTCAGTTCGTCCCAAGCACCCCAGACTCCATCAATCTCCGGATGGGCAAGGAGAATGTTCTCCATCGCTGCGCGACAACTCTCTCCGGCACCCGGGAACTGCGCCACGTGGCTCGCCGCCACGGTGATCCCCGGGAACTCAGGCAGCATCGCTTCAAGCATGCCATAGCGCTGCCGCGGGCACGGGACCTGATCCCAATGCAATACAGCGATCTCTCCCTCACGGCCCATCGAATCAAACAGCCACTGCGTCATCTTGACGCCACCTTCGAAGTCGCTCATGCCGACATCGAACGTTTGACCTTGACCACAGCCGTATCCTGTGGTGATCAGTGGGATTCCAGCGGCCTCACACGCTTCAGCGAGCTCGCCGATCGATCCAGCAGGCGGGAAGAAGATGTGGATCGCGTCAACCCCCATCTGGACCCAGGTGAGAGCGGCGTCGATGACCTTCTGCATGTCCCCGCCTCCATCGACGGTCAGGATCTCCCAGCCCTTCTCTTCGCAAACGTTTCGCCACGCGTTGGCCATTCTGCTCGGTACCGGACTGGACAGCCCTTGGGCGCCGACGCCGATCGTTCGATCGGCAGCCCATCCTGCGAACGACAACAACGCGACCATTCCCAGAGCGAGGACGATCGCAAACCTATTAAAACGCATCACGACACCTCCCTGATTCGCCTCTGATCTTCGTGTATCCACCTACCTCCGCTTTCTGCCCGTACAAGCTCGTTCCATCACCTCCCTGGTCGTCAAGTGAGCCAAGAAACCTCAACTACAGCATCCTCATTCATCGCGGACTGAACGCGAAAGAGCCCGATGGACCGGGGCGACACGCCGGTACGCTTCGCAGAACGTCTCGGACAGCGCCCGGTACACAGCCACCGACGCGGGATCCGGTTCAATTCGATCTGCGATCTTGATCATCGTCGCGGCGGCTCGCTCGAAGTCATCGTGCTGCCCCAGCCCCACAAGAGCCGTCATCGCGGCCCCAAGGCAGTTGGCCTCTTGCGATGCGGCCAGGGTCACGACAGGCTTCCCAACCGCGCTTGCCAGGATCTGCAGCCAGGTTCGGCTCCTTGCTCCTCCACCGATGACGCGTAGTTCACGAATGGATCTTCCCGTTCCCTCCTGCAAGGCATCGCAGAGCAGCCCGATGTTCAGGCTGATGCCGTCGAGCACAGCTCGAAGCACGTCCGCGCGCGTGCTTCCAAGGTCGAGCCCCAGCAGCGCTCCACGAGAATCGAGATCGTGGAAAGGCGCGCCACCGCCCCGCATGTGCGGCAAGAACAGCAGCCCGTTGGCGCCGGCCGGAGAGCCGGCTGCGGCCTCGTCCATCAGATCGAACGGGCTCCTCCCTCCATCCGCAGCATCGCGTTTCTCGGAGAGACAGAGATTGTCCTTGAACCACGCGTGGACGACGCCGGCCGAGTACGTGGCCAGCTGACTCACGTACATATCCGGAACAAGATGGCAGAGATTGAACGGACGCATCGTCTCATCGATCACGCCCTTGCGTCCGGCCACCGCAACCCACGAGGCCGACCCAATGTAGTTGTACGCTGTTCCTTCCTTCACAACGCCCGCTCCGACCGCGGCGCATGGCACATCGCCGCCGCCAAGCACCACCGGCGTGCCCTCCGCCAGCCCGATCTCACCAGCCGCCTTGCTCGTGATCTGTCCGACGATCTCGATGCTCGGCAGGATCTCAGCTGGGAGTTTCGCCACGTCCAAGCCGAGTGACTCCGTGTAGTCCTCCGCCCAGCAGCGCGCCGTCATGTCCAAGAGACCGGTGTTCGATGCATCCGAGTAGTCAGTAACGAAGCGGCCGGTAAGCCAATGGACCAGGAGATCCTTCGTGCCCAGAAAGAGGTACGTCTTCCTGTACAGATCCGGCTCGTGCTCCTTCAGCCACAGCTGCTTGGCCGCCGGATAGAGCGCCAGTTCCAGACCACCCCCTGTTCTCCGGTAGAACGCCTCCCAGCCGATTCGATCGGCGATTATCTCTGCTTGCCGCTGACTCCGATGGTCGGCCCAGAGGAAGACCCTGTCTCGAAGCACGCGCCCGTCCTTCGCCACAGGGATGCAGCCGAGCATGTGCCCGCTGAACGTCACCGCCGCGATGTCCTTCTTCCGGATGTTGGCTTGCGAGAGCACCGCAGCTGTGGACGCGATGAACGCACGCTTCCAGTCGTCCGGATTCTGCTCCGCCCAACCGGGCTTCGGGTATTCCGTGGGATACGGCAGGTAGTGACTGGCCAGCAGATCCCCCTCGCGGGTGAAGAGGGTCGCTTTGTTCCCGGTGGTCCCGAAGTCATGTGCGAGAATCGCGGGTGCTCCGTTCACGTCAGGCATCCCCCTTCGTCTGGGGTTCAGCTGAGACAGCGTCGGACTCAGGCCCGCTGTGGGTCTCGACCCGGCTGCTGAAGCGAGCCTCGTCCACGATGTGCGAGACGATGATCTCGCAGATCCGATCCGATCGATCATACGAGAGACCGGTTAGGAGGAAGACAGGGCTCAGGATCGGGATGTTGAGCAATTCCATGATGTCGCGGTCGGCGAGCTCCGTCACCTCGATGACCCGGTCGGACCTCACGATCTGTGTCCCGTGGCAACTGGCCAGGGTCGCGTACAGGCTCCCACGGACCAGCTCTTCGTTCTGCAATCCCGGGAACAGCTCGGCAGGAAGGTAGGAGTCGCAGACCATGACCGGCTGCCCATCGATTGATCTCAAGCGGCGCAGATAAACAGCCGCCGACCCCGCTGTCAGGCCCAGGTCTTGCACATCCTGCGGGATCGATCCCGTCAAGGTTTGCGTGATGACCTTGGTCTCGAGCCGGTGGGGGGGACGGACCGCCTCTAACACACTGAGAGAGTCGGCCAACAACGTCAGATCCAGCCGTTGCTTCGAACGGAAGAATGACCCCCGCCCGGGGGTCCGTGTCAGCTGCTGCTGGTCGACAAATCCGTGGATGGCTCGCGTAGCGGTCGGGCGGCTCACGCCGAAAACCCTGGCGACAAGCTCCTCCGGCGGCAACCGATCGTCGGTGGTGAGATGATGCTTCTGAGCGAACAGCCTCAGGACGCGGAACAGCTGATAATGCAAAGGGATCGGAGATGTCGAGTCGAGGGAGATCGCTGCAGCGTACTCCCGCAGCTTCTGCTCAAGGCTCTTGGCTCGGTCGGATTCCGTCTCGAAGGACACCATTGAATCAGTATGGCACACCGTTGGCATTTTGTCAATATGTATTTACAGAATAATGTTTGTTGGGGTTGACATTTCCCGGCCGGATCCCTTACACTGAAACCGATCTGCACGTGGAAATAGGAGGTTGCTGTGCTCGTTCAGTTCTCGTATCCCCTAACCTCAAATCACCTTGTCATGCCCGGTCCGATCGACCCCCCCGTAGTGATCCCTCGGTCCCGGATGGTCGCGAAGCCCGCTGACGGAGAGGATGCCGTTCGCTGGGCTTCGTACAACAACACCAGCTTCGTCCATGCGTTCGTGCACTCCGGTACACACCTGGATGTGAACTTCCACGTAGATCCCAACGGCAGCAAGCTCGGCGCATTTGAGATTGCGGACTTCGTCGCCGATCGGCCGATCCTCCTAGAGATCCCGAAGGGTGACATGGAGGAGATCACGGTCGAGGAGCTTCGCGAGCATGAGCCGGAGCTGCGGAACGCTGACTTCCTCTTCGTCTACACGGGCTACTCGGAGTACAGAAGCGCCGATCCCGAGCGCTACCTGACCAAGCAGCCGAGCTTCTCCATTGCTGCTGCTGAGTACCTGATGCAGGAGCTCGACCTGAAGGGCGTGTGCGTCGATCTCATCGGCATCGAGAACATCGGCCGTGCGAAGACACTCGATCCCCAATTCCCTGTTCACAAGGCGTTTCTCACGTTCGGCCGGAGATTCTACGTCGTTGAGGACGCGGACGTGAGGGCCGTTGTGGGAAAGAAGCTGCTGCGTTCCTACGCGATACCGCTGCTTCTTCCCGACGCGGAAGGGATGATGGTGACTGGGTTTGCTGACATCGAAGAGGAATCTCCGTGAAGATTGAGCACATCGGCCTCCACGCGCGGAACACGACGGCTCTTGCGGAGTGGTATGTAGGTACCGTCGGCCTGCACATCGTGCGGCGTTTGGAGAAGCCAAGTCGTCCAACGATCTACTTCCTCGCAGCAGCAGGGGGTGGCGAGATAGAGATCCTTCCAACGGAGGAAACCCGCGCCGAGCGAGCCCTCAATGCGCCCGGCCTAAGCCACATTGGTCTGGTGGTCGAGGACTTCGAGGCGACGGAGGCACACCTTAGGGAGAACGGAGTCCATCTTCAGGGAGTCCGAGACACAAGCAATGGCTGGCGAATCGGGTACTTCGAAGACCCGGAGGGCAATACGCTCGAGATCGTCCGACGCCCGCGGTAGGCCTCAGTGCCTGGTATGGAATCGGAAGCGGACGTTGGTGAAGGGCAAAGGAACGCTGGGGGAACAAGTGCCTACTCAAGACATGCGGGAGGGGCCGGGAACCCTCTTTGTGCGAGCGGAGAACTGCCGGGGATGCCGAAGCTGTCAGCTGGCCTGTTCATTCGAAAGGAACGGCGTCTTCAATCCAGGTCGTTCGATGATCGTGATGGAGCGCGATCTCGTGAACGGAAGGGCCGCCCCGATGATCAAGCCGCTTGGGTGCGATCTGTGCGGCGGAGATCCGGTCTGCGCGAAGGCATGCAAGTATGGCGCCATCACCTACGAAGCGGGATCAAGTCAGAACAAGGTCGTCGTGCGTTCGTGGAGCAAGGAGGGATCGTGACGCGACCGACGACTTGGATCGTACGTGTCGACCTGGCGACGGGAGCCGTCGAACGCTCTCCGGTGGACGATTCTCTCAATCGAGCTTTCTTGGGAGGCCCGGGCGTCGGTTGGCGGTTGATGGCAGACGCTCTTGCACCCGGGATCGACCCGCTTTCACCTGAGAACGTGATCTGCATCAACCCCGGGGTGCTCGTCGGCACCCTCACGCCTGGGACGCCGAAGACGACCGTGATCACGAAGTTCCCCACGGAGGCGTCGGAAGACGGGAAGCACTTCGTCGGTGCATGCACCGCCGGAGGGCGCTACCTCGGCGTCGCCCTCAAGCGCGCCGGTTGCCACCATCTCTTGATCACGGGGAAGGCCGAGAGGCCCTCCGTGTTGAGGATTCGCGATGAGAGCATCGATCTCGTCGATGCGTCCGACTACTGGGGTCGCGGAATCGAGGACGTGATGGTCGATCTCGTCAAACGAGAAGGACCCGAGTCCGGCACGATCATCATCGGCACTTCAGGAGAGAACCTCGTTCGCCATGCCTTGACGATTGTCGACCGCACAAACTCGCTCGGACGGGGTGGACTCGGCGCGGTGATGGGCTCGAAGAACCTCAAAGCGATCGTCGTCAACGGGACGGGAGACGTCGAGGTTGCCGACCCCGCGCGGTTCATCGAGGCGTCGGAACGGCTCCGCGACTACGTGATGCAGTGGCCTCGCAGGGAGCACTGGATCGACTTGGGCCTCGCCGCCGGTTGGAGCACGTTCAAGCACACGCAGTACCCCGGCATCTGGCCGAAGGATCGGTGGGACAAGCTCTACGGCGATGAGACGCGGATGGAGACCGTCGAGGACGTCATCGGCTGCAATTCGTGCATCCTCGGATGCCGCTTACGCTGGAAGACGAAGGGCGGGGAATTCGACGGCGAGGTCGGATTCGGGTCCCCGTTCAGCAAGAGCGCGACCTCGGGGATGCTTCTCGGCGAGGAAGATTTCCGCAAGATGATCCATTTCGTCGCGGATGCCAACTCGAGAACCGGAATCGATTTCTACACGACGACCCGGCTGATCGACTTCGTCACGAAGATGCACGAGATGGGACGGCTGACCTCCGAGCAGACCGGCGGTCTCGAGCTCTCCCGCGACTACGCCACGTACGAGAAGCTCTACGAGATGACGGTCAACAGAGAGGGCTTCGGCGACGTTCTTGCCGACGGATGGATGCGACTTAAGCGCAACTTCGGTCTCGATCCCCAGGAGTACTGGTATGCCGGGATCTGCAAAGGAGTCGACTTCATTTACGACGCACGACCGTCGAACTTCCATCCGTTGATGATGACGTTCACCACGCGTCCGCGACCTCATCACGGAGGATCACACACCCGAACGAACAGCCGAAACAAGACGATCGAGGAGATTCGCGATCAGGTCGAACGATGGGGATTGGCGAAGGAGACAGTCGATCACATCTTCACCGAATCCGACCACAGCGGGAAGTTCAACGTCGGTCGCTACACCCGCTACATGGAAGACATGATGCGGGTCAAGAACGCGATTGGATTGTGCACGATCTACACGTATCAGGGACTGCTGTTCGGGGACGACATCGCCGAGCTGTACGCGGCCTCCACCGGTCATGAGATGACGGCGCTCGGGATGGTGGAGTGCGGGGAGCGAATCCACAACGTCTCGAAGCTGATCAACGTGCGCGAAGGGTTCAGCCGAGCCGATGACACCATTCCCGAGGTCTGGTTCCGACCGATGGAATCGCCAGAGGGTCGGATTGTGATGGAGGACTACTACCAGACCAAGCCTCTCACCAAGGCCGATACCGACAAGATCCTCGACGACTACTACGACGAACGCGGATGGGATGCAGAGACCGGCTGGCCGACGAGCGCGAGGTTGAAGGCACTCAAGCTCGAGAGCTTCACGGCCGAATTGGCTCCCGGATAGCCGGATGAGATGCATTTCGCGGTGCGTCACGGTCCGTTCGCCCCGTTGAGATAACGTGCGGGTTGGAGATGGCTTTGGGCGAGATTCGGGTTTCTTCGTACACGCGTGATGACGATGGTGCCGTGCCACTCCACAGCAGGTCGACACGAGATCTGCTGGCGTTCTCGCAGCGACTTCCGGGATCTACGGGGGCGGGGGGCACCCATTGTGCGCTCGTTTGGATGGGCGTTGTGGGCTCACTGCAGGCCGATGTCCGGGGTTGCGGAGCGCGCAAGTGACGATATAATTGACACAATGTCGCATATAACTGAAAGAAGACGGGTCAACGGATCGGTGGTCAAGGCGCTCTCCGTGCTGGAGGCGTTCCGGCCGGACCGCGATCAGCTCAGTGCAGCAGAGATCGGAGAAGCGACCGGGCTCTCCCGGGGGTCCCTCTATCCGATTCTGTATGCTCTTGAGGACCATGGGTACCTCCGTCGTCCCGCGCCCCGGACGTACACGATCGGTTTTCGCTTCATCGAACGGGCGAACCTTGTCCTCCGGAAGCTGGGCATTCACGAGAGTGCACGCCCGTCACTCCAAGCGTTGGCTTCGACCCTTCGAGTGAACGCGCATCTCGGCGTCCTCAACGGGCGTGAGGCCCTTCACCTCCATCGAGAGGTCGGAGCGGACGCTGTCGTCGTCGGGGAAATCGTCGGCTGGCAGGCCCCTGCCTATTGCACAGCGCTGGGCAAGGCTCTGCTGGCTCATCTCCCGGAGGAAGAGCTGCGAGCACGCCTTTCGCCGGGATCCCTCGTTCGTCACACACCTGCGACCATCACCGAAGTTGACCGGCTGGTGCAGGAGACGCGGAGAATCGCCGCGGACGGATACGCGATCAGCCATGAGGAGTATCACGAAGGGATTGTCGGGATTGCATCCGTGGTCCGGGGTGCCGGCGGCGATGCGAGTTGCGCAATCAGCATCTCGGTCACCAAGCCTCGATTCGACCGAGAGCGGGAAGTGCTCATCGGCGCGGTGCAGCGAGCTGCGGATGAGATCTCCGAACAACTCCGCATGCGACACATGGAGCCCGTGTCAGGACGGCTCCCCAAGACGGATCACGGGCCGAACGAACGATCGAAACAAGGAGGCTAGACACAATGGAACCCAAGATTTCGGGAATCATCCCGCCACTACTGACCGCGTTCGACAAGAACGGTGCATTCGACGAGAAGGCGCAGCGCGAGATTGTCTCGTTCCTCGTCGACAAGGTGCAGGGATTCTATCCCTGTGGAACGTACGGCTCCGGACCGCTCATGAGCGTCGACGAGCGCAAGCGCGTCGCCGAGGTGGTCATCGATGAGGTCAACGGGCGCGTGCCGGTCATTCTGCACGTCGGCGGGCCGACGACTCGGTTCGGGGTCGAACTCGCTCAACATGCTGAAAAGGCGGGAGCCGTCGCGGTCGCCTCGGTGCCGCCGATCTACTACGGCTTCAAGGAGCCCGAGGTCGAGCGCCACTTCAAGGCGTTGGTCGACGCGGTCGACGTTCCGGTCTTGGTCTACAACAACCCGAAGACAACGGGCGTGTCGATCTCGGCGGATTTCCTCAACCGGCTCGCCAAGCTCGGCGTGCGAGGCGTGAAGGACTCGAGTTTCGACATCATGGTCTTCTACACGTACCTGTGGACGGTGGAGCGCAAGGACTTCATCCCCGTCATCGGAACAGAGGCCCTCATCTACCCCGCGGCGGGAATGGGAGCGTTCGCATCGGTCTCCGGACTGGCCAACGCGATCCCCGAACCGGTGGTCGAGCTGTTCAATGCGGTGAAGGCCGGTAATGTGGAGAAGGCACGCCCGCTGCAGCAGCGCGTCTCTGCAATGCGCGATGTGATGCATCTTGGGCCGACCCTGACGATGATCCAGGCCATCCTCCACAAACGAGGCGTCAACGCCGGATATCCGCGCCTGCCGTTCGTGGTCCCCGATGAAGCTCTGGTGAGCAAAGCGGTCGAGGCCTTCCGGGCGCTTGGCGTGGCATTCTAGAGACTGGAAGGTGATCATGCGCGCGGTGCTGGTCAGCTCTCGCTCGTTCGGGAACGTCCTGACGATCGGCAACGACCTCCTCCGTGACGCCGGATTCAAGGTGCGCAGGGTTGGTGAGGAGGAGCGCCCACTCGACGAAGCGAAGCTCGCCTCCATCGTTCACCGCGAGAGACCAGAGGTCATCATCACGGGAGCCGAGTCCGTCTCGGAGACCGTGCTCGGGGCTTCTGACAGCCTGCGCATGATCATGAAGCACGGCGTCGGGGTCGACAACATCGACCTCGGCGCCGCTACCTCTCGCGGCATCGCCGTTGCCAACGCGCCCGGTACCAACACCGAAGCGGTCGCCGATCTTACGTTCGGCTTCATCCTGTCCCTGCTACGCCGCATCTGCACCGCCAATGCAGCGACGCGAAGCGGTAGCTGGGAGAGGTACATGGGCCATGAGCTCGGGGCGATGACCCTAGGGATTGTCGGCACCGGCCGGATCGGCGCCATCGTGGCACGCCGCGCCCACGCCTTCGGTGCAAGCCTGCTCGGGTGCGACGTGGTCCAGAACGAGGCGCTGAAATCGGGTTGCGGCATGCACTACGTTCCGCTCGACGACCTTCTTCGGCAGGCTGACGTGGTCACACTTCATGCCCCGCTCATGCCTCAGACCAGAGGAATGATCGGAAAAACACAGCTGGAATCGATGAAGCCCTCAGCGTTGCTCGTCAATTGCGCACGAGGAGAGCTCGTGGACGAGGGCGCGCTCTGCGAGTGCCTGCAGACCGGAGGCATCGCGGGGGCCGCCGTCGACGTCTTCGCCACCGAGCCGCCGCGGGACAGCCCGCTCCTCGAGCTCGACACCGTCATCGCCACGCCGCACATCGCTGCCTACACGTACGAGGCAATGGATTCGATGGATCGCTTGTGCGCCGAGACAATCAGCGACGTACTCCTCCTAGGGCGAATCCCGGGCAATCTCATCAACCCAGAGGTCATGCGATAACAAAGGCAATGCCGTCAGTGTCTGCGCTCTGTGGGACGCCATGAAACGATGAACGTTATGCAGAAATGTGGGGACTTGTTCCGACGCCAACACAGCGGTATCGTTGAGCATCGTCACGCCCCCCTCAAGGAGGACTGATGGCCGAGCAGATCCCGGAGCACGAACGCTTTCTCGATGCTGTGTCCTCGTATGGGCACGCGGTTTCGACGTCCTCCTCCATTCCTCTGTACTACCAGCTGTACTTGATCCTGAAGCGCGGGGTCCGAGACCATGCGCTAAAGCCGGGGACCCGATTCCCATCCGAAGAGGCCATCGCGGCACATTTCCGGGTCAGTCGCCCGACGGCGAGCCGAGCCATTCATGAGATGATCGATCGCGGCTGGCTCATCCGTCAACGCGGGCGAGGCACCTTCGTGCAGCAGGCAGCCCCGACACAGCTCTCGTTGCTGAGCAACAGCCTCAGCTTCTCGGACGACATCGCCAAACGCGACGACCACCGGACGCGCTTCGTACGCAAGGCCGTTATCGAGGCATCCGAAGAGGACAGCATCGCGCTCGGAGTGGAACCCGGGGCACCGCTTCAGTACATCCGCCGCCTTCACATGGTCCACGAGCGGATCGTCATGGTCTGCGATTCCAAGCTTTCCGCCGACCGATTCCCCGGATTGCTCGAGGCGGAATTCGCCAGGAACAGCCTGTTCAAGACGCTCGAAGCGAAATACGGCTGCGAGATTCGTCGAGCCGAGCGGTGCGTCGAGGCGGCAGAGATCCTCGAGGAGGACATCGCCGATCTCCTTGGCGTCCCGATGTTCGCTCCCATCCTTCTGATGACGGGACTCGCGTTCGATACCGAGCTGCGAGTCGCCGAAGCCATGACGGCCTACGTCCGCGAGGGCGTGACGTTCAAGAACCTGATCGTCGCCGACCCACCACCGATCGACCCTCAACGCCCAACCTGCCCTCGTACACATGCGCCGAGAGGCGAGGGCGAAGCCTGTTAGGCAAAGCGGTCTATCGATCCACCAAGCTCGGTCCGCCAATGCCCCGCTTCACCCGCTTCGGAAACCCTTCCGTCTGAATGTCTCCGTAGTTGTGCCCGGCGTGAGCAGGATAGACACAGAACGAGATCAACGGCTCATCCCCCGTGTTGATCGAGCGGTGAGCCCAATCGGGGGGGGCGTAGATGAGGCGCCCCGCCTCCATTGGCTGTGCGTCCCATCGACCGTCGCACGTCTTCATGAGCATGAATCCCCTGCCACGCATGCATAGGTACGTCTCCGCGGTACCGGAGACGGTGTGGTAGTGGCCCTTGGTCATGAAGTACTCGTCTCCCACCTGCCCAGGTTCAAGCACGCTCATGCAGAAGAGGAGATGTCCCTTCTCCTCGGGGATCGCCTTCTCGTAGACGCGGTAGTGAACCGGATCGCACAGCGCGATCAACGCTTCAAGCGCTTCGGCATCGGCGTAGTACCCCCGCAGGTCGGAAGCACGGCGGATCACGATACGATCCGCGTCTTCCATCGTCCCGGTTGTGAAGTCGATCGCTACACCGAACGGAACATCGTACGGTTGCATTCGCTATCCTCCTCCCGTCGGCACGGACCTCGCTCGTGCCGCTACGGCGGAGAGGTTGTCGAATTGCGGTCCGGACATCGGGATGTCGATCCCGAAAGAGGGCTTTGATTTACTCGATTTGCCTGACCCGAAAACCTTGCTGATCACCCGCGTCCAGCCGTGGATGAAGTACGTCCATCCGTCTTCGATCATCAGGCCTCCGGATTCCCGCTGTCGCCTTGCCTGCTCGAGGAAGTGGAGGTCTCCTCGGTAGTTGAAGTCCCACACGCGGCCACCTTGTGGGAACAAGGCGGCCTCCGTCAGCGGCGACCCGGGACGATCCTTCCCCAACCCCGTGGCATTCGCGACGAGTGAACCGGGCGCCATGTCCGAACAGATGCGGTCATTCTCGGCGGAAGCTGGCGAGTGGACGTACTCGACATCCACGCCGGCATCGAGCGCCCGGTGAACCTCGCGCATCTTGCTCAGTCGTCCCGGGCTGCGGTTTGTGATCACGATCCTTCGCGGATGCGGGCGCTCGGCCCCGGCCCGCTCCAGTAGATTGACCGACAGCGCAAGCGACGATCCCCCCGCTCCAAGGATGAGCACCGCGGCCCCCCCGGCCCAATGGGCCGCGGGGGCGGAGGGGTCCCGCGCCAATCCGCTAGAGATTGGATCCATAGCCGTGCCAATCAAATGCCCGTCCTGCTTCGAGATACAGCTGACCTCGCCGAGCCGCTCCGCGTACGGTCCGAGGACATCGAACAGGTCGCGGGCCGCTTCGAGCAGGTCTAACTTGTGCGTGGTCACGAGCGCCCCCATCGACAGCGGATCGGTCTTGATATGCTCAACAATCCGGCAGTACCGCTCCGGACTGTCGTGCAGGGCGAAATCGACCCCCACGATCTCCGCTTCGAGCCCGAGCACGTCGGCCCAGCGCGGGAACACGCGCATGATCGACGACTGGGTCGTCGTCACGCCGATGAAGTAGATCGTCGGCACTCGGCGCGGCCCGGAGATGGCGCTCATCCCGTCCATCCTTCCGATCCCTTGGGCCGGCTATTCGTCCCACTCGGGGCCGAAATCCGGTTCGATCATCCGCTCGCCGTGGGCAAGCCCGTCGATCGCAGCCATATCCTCGGCAGCCAGCTCGAAATCGAAGATCTTGAAGTTCTCTTCGGCGTGCGCGTACCCTGACGACTTCGGAATGGCACCGACCAGCGGCTGCTGCATGAACCAACGCAGCGTCACCTGAGCGGCGGTCTTACCGTACTTCGCACCGATTGCCGCCAGAGACTCGTCGGAGTGGCACTTGCCGATCCCAAGAGGCGCGTACGCCATCACCAGAGCGTTATGCTTCCGCGCTGCTTCGATGACCTTCGCCTGCGAAAGGTACGGGTGGTACTCGACCTGGTTGCAGACGACCGGAGCGGCCTTGACGGCCCGCTCGAACAGCACGACAGGGAAGTTGCTGACACCAATATGGCGCACCCTGCCTTGCTCCACTTCTTTCGTCATCGCCGCGAGGGTCTCTTCGACCTCGTACTTCGGATTCGGCCAATGGATCAGCCAGAGGTCGGCGTAGTCGATGCCGAGGTCCCTCAAGCTCTGATCGAGGCTCCGGCGAACCCCATCGGCGGACATGTCATCCATCCATGCCTTCGTCGTGATGAACAGATCCTCTCGGCCGAGACCGGATGCCTTGATTCCCGCGCCGACGGCCTTCTCGTTCTCGTAGATCTCTGCCGTATCCAGATGGCGATACCCGACCTTGAGGGCGTTCTCCACCGCCTGCGTGCACTCCTCGCCCTTCATCCGGAACGTGCCGAAACCAAGCGCAGGGATCCTCGCGCCACGAGCCTCTTCGTACTTCATCTCAACCATCCTTCCCTTGTGTGAGTTCGCTTGCGCCAAACGCGTGTACGTAGTCCTTGTGGAATTTCAATGTGGCGGCCTCGACGGCGGGATTGGAGCAGATCTTCGAGACCACGTTCGATTGGATGGCCGCGTACCCGGCGCCCGCCTTCCACGCCAGCATCAGCTCCTCGGGGGTCCGGACGCTGGCCGCGATCACGTCGGCCTGAAGATCGTGCTGCTCCACGAGGTCGACGATGTCAGCGACGACCCGGCATCCGTCCCCGCCGACGTCGTAGATGCGCGCCATGTAGGGCGCGAGGAAGATTGCGCCGGCCCGCGCAGCGAGCAGTGCCTCATTGGCGGCGCAGATCACGGTCGCAGTGATGCGGACCCCTTCCGAAGCCAGCGCATGGATCGCCTCGACTCCCGCGGCCGTAACGGGGATCTTGACAACGACCCGTTCCGGGTCGATCGCCGAAAGACACCGCCCTTCTTGGATCATCTCAGCGGCCGACAGCCCCGCGACCTGGATGAAGACCGGATCCGGCACGATATCGAGCACGCTTCGGACGAGTTTCTCCGACGAAAGCCCCGCCTGTGCTACCAGACTCGGATTACTCGCCACACCGACGAACACCCCAAGCCGGTAGAGGTCCCTGACCTCGTCTGGTTCCGCGGATATCAGGATCAGTTTCATGCCTCGCCCTCTCGATGCGCCTCGATCGCCGCCAGTACCGCTCCCATATGCGCCAGTGCGGGTCCGCCGTCCATGATGACGGCGACGAAGGCCGCCTCCATGATCTCGTCCTCCACCGCGCCCGCTGCCACCGCGGAGCGAACATGATACGAGATGCATCGTTCGCATCCCTTGACGAGGGAGATCGCAATCGCAATGAGTTCTTTGTTTTTTCTCGAGACGGTTCCGTCAGCGTGGGCCGCAGCGGTGAACCGTCGCCACGCGGAAAGCGTCTTCCCGTGCGGTGTGGCTGACAACTGCTTCATCGTCTCCGCTAGTTCCTCGGTCATCCGCTGCATGCTCTCGGCGCGACTCACGAGCCCGCCTCCTTCTCGGTTGCCATCCACTCCATCGCGCGCAGCAGGCCGGCTCGGACCGGGATAGCGACACGATCGGCGCCAGCATCGAGGAGTTCGTTCACCGCCTGGATCGTCGTCACTCCTCCGGCCGCCTTCAATTTCAGGCCCTCCCCGACCAATCCGCGAAGCGACTCGAGGACGCCCACACTCGCGGATCCTTCGGCATCCGGATCGGTGGACACGATGCGGAACCCGACCGTATTCACCACGTACTCGAATCCCTGGTTCGCAGCGATGCTGCACGCCTCACGAATCCGGGACGAGCTGAGCAGCCCGGCTTCGAGGACAAGTTTCAATGTGATTTCGCCCGTCGCGCGGCGGATTTCGGCCAGTTCGTGGCCTACCACGTCCCAGCGCTCCGCCAGGATCGTGCCAAAATGCGGTACCACATCGAGCTCGCGTGCCCCGTCTTCCACGGCCGCCTCGGCCTCTCGCGCCTTGACACTCGCCGACTGGCTGCCAAACGGATAGCTGATGACAGTCGCGACCGAGGGACCACCCCGTCCCACACACACCGCGGCGCGACGAACGAGTGCGGAGGGGACAACCACCGTCCTGAAACCGCACACCGCCGCCTCGCAGCACATCGTCTCAAGATCACGATACGTGATGGTCTTGCGAAGGTCCGTGTATTCGATCGAGTCCGCGACCCGGGGAAGCGCAGCCCTGATCTTCTCGTGTCCGCTCATCCGAGGGCCTCCTTCGCTTCATCGAGGACCCGGAAGATCGGGCTGGCATGGATGTTGTCGGTGCCCGCCTTGAAGTACGCGAGCGCATGTTCGAGCGAGCGCACTCCTCCGGAGACATCGATCTGGAACGTCTCTCCGAACGTTCGGCAGATGAACGCGACGTCCTCGATGCACGTGTTCCAGCCGTAACCCGAAGAGGTCTTGATCCCTCCGACACCCCCTTCGGCGTACGCTTCCAGGGTCCGAGCCAGCGCATCACGCGTCAGGATTGCGGTCTCCGGAATGACCATCACCCAGATCTCGCCGGCCGCCGCGTCGATCATCGCCTTGGCGTCTTCGCGAACGGCATCGAAGTCGCCCGACATGATCGCGCTGAAGTTCCCGCCGATGTCGATCTCCTCCGCTCCAAGTCGCACGCCCTCCCGGATCGCGGCCACCTTGGCCTCGATCGACCAGTTGCCGACCGGATACGCCGCCTCGACACCGATTCGGATGCCGAGCGGTGAGAGGATCTCCCGTGCCAGATCGACCCACGGTTGATCGACGAAGATCGCATCAATCGGCGGGTAGTCGGCGAAGCGACGAAGAAACGCCCGGGCCTCCTCCTCGGTGGCCGCGGGAGAGAACGTCGCCGTCATCATCCGGTTGGCAAACGCCTCCGCTGTTGTCGGAGCGCCGCGCGGTTTGCGATTTCCTTCCATGATCTCCTCTCCCGATTCGCCGCTAGTCGGCCATCTCCCGCTGCATCGCCACGAGCTCCCCGAACAACGGCTCCAGTGCGCCATACGCCTGATTGAAGAGCGTGAATGCCCGGTCGTACGCCGATTTCCGCTCCGCGATCGGGTGATCCGTCCCGGCGATCGGCGACAGCGTCGCGGCGACGCTGAAGTCATCGAACACGCCGACGCCCACGCCGGCACACACCGCGGCACCGAGAGAGGTCGCGAACTCACCGCTCTCGAGCCGCTCGATCGGAATCCCCAGCATGTCTGCAAGCGCTTGGCAGAGCACCGGGTTCCGGATTCCCCCGCCGATCATCCGCAGAGAGTCCAGCTGCCCGCCTTGTTCGGTCAGCGCCTCGAAGATGATACGCAAGTTGAACCCTACTCCCTCGAGGACGGCACGCACGAGGTCTCCTGCTCCGTGGCTGCGCGCAAGGCCGACAAACGCGCCACGCGCATCCTCATTCCAGTGTGGACTCCGCTCGCCGATCAGGTACGGAAGGAACAACAAGCCATGCGCGCAGGCGGGCGACGACGATGCCCACCGGTTGAGGAACGCGTACCCCTCGTCCGTCGTCTTTCCCAGCTCCTCGGGGAAGAAGACCTCTCGGATCCAATCGTACGAGCCGCCGGCGCTCTGCATCGTGCCGACAGGCATGTAGAGGTTCGGCTCGAGGTGACAGAGGTTGAACGTTCGCATCCCCGGATCGAACACCGGTTCACTCGTCGCAATCGCGATCCAAGACGAGGATCCGAGGTAGTTGTACCCTTCATTGGCGCGGATCACACCCGCGCCAACTGTAGCGCAGGCCCCGTCCCCTCCGCCGAGGACGACGGGAACGCCTTCGATATCCACTCCGTCCGCCACCTTCACCGGTCCGATCACGGTTGACGATGGCAACGCCTCGGGAAAGAGTCGTCCGGGAATCCCGCCGGCCGAGAGGAGATCATCGCTCCATGCCTTGGTGGAAAGGTCGAAGGCGTTGGTCGCTGAGGCGTCCGAGTAGTCGGTGGCGAACCGGCCGGTCAGACGCGCGACGATGTAGTCCTTCGATTGCAGCACGAACCGCGTCTTCGCGTAGATCTCGGGCTCGTTGTCCCGAATCCACATGATCTTCTCGAGTGTGTAGTTGGGGTTGGGTCGCGTGCCGGTGATGCGGTAGATCTCCTCCGGCGTCATCGACCGCAGCAGCGAGGCCACTTGGTCGCTCGATCGCGTGTCCGCCCAGATGATCGCACGCCGCAGGGCCCTTCCCGATTCATCGACCGGGACGCAACCCATCATGTGCCCGCTGAAGCTCATCGCGGCAATCGACGACTTGGTGATCCCCGCCTGTTCCATCACCGCAGCGGATGCCCGGCAGACGGCGAGCCACCAGGCGTCGGGATCCTGTTCGACCCACCCCGGGCGGTCGTAGTACGTCGGGTAGGTTTCCAGAGCGCTGGCGACCAGGGTGCCGTTTTCGTCGAACAACGTCGCCTTGTTCCCGGTGGTCCCAAGATCGTGTGCGAGCAGGTACGCGCTTGCCATGTCCCCCCCTCGAAGCTCAGGCCGTCAGGTCGATCGTCACCTTGATCCCGTCCTGCGACGAGACCGTGTCGAACCCTTCCTGGAACGCATCGAGTCCCGGAATCACGTGCGTGACGTAGTCCGACAGATCGATCTCTCCCGAGTCGACCAACCCGACCACCTCGTCGTGCACCGCCGCCTCGTCCTCGAACGTCGGCCACTGCACGAACTGAATCGCCCAATTGTACGGCGCTTCCTCCCAATCGATCTGCGCACTCGTTTCGGCCGCGATCCCGTAGATGCCGACCTTCCCGTTGAACTTCACGATCTTCAGGCTATCGGTCATCAGGCGGTTGATCCCCACCGCATCGATGACGAAGTCGAACCCGTCGGGCTCGATCCCCTTGGCCTTCGCGAGAAGATCCTCGGCGGTCGGATCGATTACGACGTCCGCGCCCAGCTTCGCCGCTCGTCCGCGACGATCGGCGTTCGGTTCACTCACGACAATCGGTCCGGCGCCCTTCAGCTTAGCGAAGCGGACCATCGACAGACCGACCGGTCCAGCGCCGTGGATCAACACGGAGGCTCCCGAATCCACGCCGAATCGCTGCAACCCTGAGAGGACCTCCTTCAGCGTGATCAGCATGACGGCCTGATGCGGGTCAAGGTGCGCCGGCACGACCTGCTGCGCGAGGTAAATATCGTAGTAGTCTTCCCTACCGTCAGTCTTCATCGCCGCGATGTCCCCGACGACGCCATACTCCGCGAAGCTTCCCCAGCCCGAGGCGTACTTCTCATCCTCGACCTTCTCCAGGATCGAGCGGAGCACAAGATCCCCCGGCTTGAAGGAAGTGACCTTCGCGCCGACCTCGACGACACGACCGACGCTCTCGTGGCCGAGGACCGCCGGATACGTGTCAAACCCCTTGAAGCTGGCGTGGATCAGCTTGAAGTCGGTCCCGTTGCAGATGCCGCAACTGAGGTTCTGCACCAGTGCACCGTAGTCCCCGATCACTGGCTTCGGGAGCTGCTCGACCTTCATTGTTCCATCCTGGTAGACGACAAGACCCTTCATCGCGTTCCCTCCTTGTTGGTGCACACTCCTATGATCGGGCACGTCTTCGGGCGACTTACCACGCCCGACGCTGAAGATAATTCCGGTACGGGACCCGCTCCAGCGGCTTGATATCCATCCAGGCGGCGAATTCCAGCACCGCCTCGCTCAAGTCTCCCATCGCCAGAGGGAAGTGGTGCTCGAATCCATTGACCACAACCGTGTTGGTGAAGTCGAGCGCAGAGACTGGCTCTTCCCCGCGCATCTTGAACTTGCCGACCCAGCCCCGGGTGCCCCGCGGGCTCGGCTTCGTGTCCCCGACCGTTTCGCCGGTCGCAAGCAGCAGTCGATTGCCCCCGTCGGTCAGGCGCATCAGGGTAAACGGCGTCTGTTTCAGCACCATGTCGAACGCCGCCGGCGCTGGACCGACCTGCCCGTCGTCACCCGCAGCCTCGATGATCGAATGGCGGCACTGAATGCAGTTCTCCGTCCAGCATGGGTGTCCGACGCCGCAATGCCAGAGCAGGATCGTGTCGTCCTCTGGATCGAGCGCAGACAGGTCCATCAGCACCGGCCGATCTCCGCCCATCGCCTTGAGGATCGCCATTGAGACGGCGCTCGGCACGTCACCCTCGCACGCCGCAACGTATCCCTTCTGATTGAGTCGGCCGAGCGTGGTGCACGCCGTCAAGCCGTACAGCGCCTGGAAGTGCGGCCAGCATGCAATGCCCACCCCCGTGTAGTCGTTCTCCTCGATCAGGCGCTCGAACACCCTATAGACCCGCGCGAGCTTCATGAACTCGGCGGCCGACACACCCTCGGCGGGAACCTCCGCCTGAATCTCTTCGGAAACCTTCGCAACCTCCGCTTCCGGCAGTGCGTCCGCCTGCGCGAGAAGCTCAGTCAGCTCGTGCCTGTCGACGGTGATGTCGAACTTCGATCGCAGCCGCCCGTCGTTCCAGTAGACGTCGTAGTACCCCTCCGGCGTTCCGCCAACGTTGGCGAACTTCGCTCCGTCGAGCGTCTTGATCGCCTTGAGCGCTCGGATCGTCGGATCGAATCGCTTGAGGAAGATGTCACTGTCCGGCAATCCGAAGTACCACTTGTACCTGACGTTTCGCTCAGCGAGGTACGTGCCGAGAATGCCAGCGTAGAGATTCACCCCGCACAGCGAATTCAACCGCAGCGAGCCACCGGTGGTCTCCGGCTCAGGCATCGCCCACAGACCGAGCGGAACCCCAAGATCGGCGAACGCAGCGACGATCTCTCCACCGGCGAACGAGCAAGACTGAAGCAACATCATGTCGACGTCGGCCGTCCGCAGTTCGTCGCGAAACGCCGTACAGACATCGACGTTGTTCGTCGCAGCGGGCGCTGCGATCAGCTCGAAGCCCCATTCCTGCCCCAGTTTCCCGAGCGTATCGACCGCGCCGCGGTACAGCTCTTGCGAGAGCGCCTCGTCGAAGCAGTCATACCAGACGCCGGCGATTCCGATCTTCAGTTTGGACACGGTGCCTCCTTCGGCAATCCCTCGGTATCGCGAATCACCTACGCAGTCTTCCTCTGTCTCACGCGGTCAATAACGACAGCGGCCACGACGAGCGTACCAATGAGGATCTGTTGGTAGAACGGCGACACGCCGACCAGATTGGCTCCGTTGCGGAGCACCCCGAGGAACAGCGCGCCGATGAGCGTCCCGACCATGCCCCCGCGGCCGCCGAAGAAACTCGTCCCTCCGATAACGACCGCCGAGATGACGTCCAACTCCCAGCCGGTCGCCGCCGCCGGCCAGGCTGAACGAGTGCGCGAAGCGAGGATGATCCCGGCGAAGCCGGCCAGCGTGCTACACAAGATGAAATTGGTGATCCGGTATCGATCGACCTTGATCCCGGACAGTCGCGCCGCCTCTTGATTGCCTCCGATGGCGTAGACTGCCCGTCCGTAGGGGGTTCTCGTCAGCACCAGATACCCGATCACCATGAACACCGCGAAGACGATGACGGGAGCGGGAATCGGCCCCACCATCCCCCCGCCTAGAGCACCGAACGACTTCGGCAGGTTCCCGATCGAGAGTCCTCTGGTATAGACGAGTGCCATGCCTCGCGCGATGGACATCATACCGAGGGAGACGACAAAAGAATGGACCTTCGACTTGGTGATGATGATCCCCATCACCCATCCCATCAGCGCAGCGACAGGGATCGGAACGAGAATCGCCATGAGCGGAGACAAGCCCTGTCGAGCCATCAGGCCGGCGGTCAGCGCACCGCAGAACCCGGCGATGGATCCGACGGAGAGGTCGATATCCGCAGAGAGTATCACGAACGTCATTCCCACCGACATGATGCCGATCATCGAGACCTGGCGGATCACGTTGAAGATGTTGTTCACACTGAGGAAGACAGGTCGTATGCTCGCGATGACAACGCACACCAGAAGGAAGACGAAGAAGATGCTGTATTCCCTGAAGATGCGCTGGGCCGAATGCTTGGCGAAGCTTCCGATTCGTCGAGTCAGCGTCTCGCGCGTCTGTTCCATCCTGATGTCCTCTTGTCTCCGGTTGTTGAGCCCCAGTGGCACCCTGGCTTCTCCCTACACAGCGGTTGGACGCGGGCGGGGGAACGTCAGACGCTCCCCCGCCCGCTTGGTTGTGGCCTAGAGATCGTAGTTCATCTCCGCCTCGGTCTCGTAGTTCGAGAGCACCAGCATCCAAGGGTTGATGTCGTAGTCGAGCACCTCCGGCAGCGTGCCGTTGATCACGTACAACGCCAGCTGCTCCATGGCGAGCCGCGCCATTTCGACCGGATACTGAATGGTAGCATCCAATTCTCCGGCGATGAGCGCGTTCAGTCCGCCCGGAACGCCGTCGTACCCGACGACAATGACGTCATCGAAGTCGATGCCGGCATCGATCATCGCCTGGATCGCTCCGAGTGCCGAATCGTCGTTCGCGCAGATGACTGCGTCGAAATCCCCGCCCGTCGAGGTGATCGCGTCTTCCATCACGCGAAGCCCCTCGTCCGGCGAGAACCGCCCGCTCTGCTCGTAGACGATTTCCAGTCCTGGATAGTGGACCAGCTGCGCCTTGATACCCAGCTCACGGTTGATCGCCGGCGACGAACCGAGTTCGCCGAGGATGTGAACGATCTTGCCGACGCCGTCCAGCTTGGAGGCAACGTACTCGAGCGCAAGTCGCCCGCCGAAGATGTCATCCGCTCCGACATGGAAAATGGTAGAATCCTGGTTGAAGGCCCGGCGGTCGAATGTGGCGACGGGGATCCCCGCAGCCGCAGCCGCTTCGATAACCGGCACAAGGACGTCGACGTTCAATGGGTTGACCAGAATTGCGTCAAACCCTTGGGCGATGAAGTTCTCCATGATTTCGACTTGCCGGGCCGCATCTCCTTGAGCGTTCTCAACAACCAGCTCGATCTCGTCATACTTGGCCGCCTCATCGATAACCGCCTGGTAGGCGTAGGTCATCCATGTGTAGGCGAGCGTCATGCAGGCGAATCCTACCCGGTAGGTCGCCGCAGCTACATTGACCACGGGCACCGCGATCAAGCCGACAACGAGCAGCACTAGCAACGCACGTTTCATTAGCTTTCCTCCTTGTTGCTTAACAGTCACAAGCTCTACCTCTCGGTCCGTTGACGGTCACCATTCCCGCCTGCGGTCCCGGTCAGGGCCGATGCGAGGATGGCCTCCTTGGAGATGTCATCGCGAAGGAGTTCATCGACGATGCGCCCCTGCCGTAGAACGTAGACGCGGTCACACACGTCAACCAGCTCTTCGACCTCGGAAGAAATGATGAGAACACCAGCGCCTTCCTCGGCGAGCACTCTCACCAGACCGTAGATCTCCGATTTCGCACCCACATCGATTCCCCGTGTCGGTTCGTCAAACAGGAAGATCCTCGCGCTTGAGCACAACCAACGAGCAACGACAACCTTCTGCTGATTCCCTCCACTCAGGGCCTCAACGAGTTGCTGAATCCTCGTAGCCTTGATGTCCAACGACTTGACTCGTTCCATCACCTCCTTCCGTATCCGTTTGTAGTCAAGGACAAGTCCCTTCCCACGAAAACGGAAACGGCAAAATCTAGATAGAGAGGCTAGAATGATGTTGTCGCGCACACTGGAACAGAGGACCAGCCCCAACCCCTTCCGATCCTCCGGGAGGTAGCAAATTCCCTGCCGGACAGCGTGCGTCGGGGACTTGATCCGGACTGGCTTACCCGAGACATAGATCTGACCGCTATTCGATCGATCCGCACCGAAGATGGCTCGTGCCACCTCCGTTCGTCCCGATCCCATGACGCCTGCAAGCCCCACGATCTCACCGCTGCACACGCGCAGGCTCACATCCTCGAACACGCCGTTGCGGGTCAGGTTCTCGACGCGGAGACGCTCTGCGCCCGCCTCACATGCCGGGCGCGGATTGCCGCGGGCAGCCACAGCTCGACCGACCATCAGCTGGACAAGATGCTCCATGGACGCGTCCTCAACGCGCAGGGTTTCTTCTCGCCGGCCGTCCCGCATCACCGTGACCCGATCGGCGATTTCGCCGACTTCTTCGAGGCGATGAGAGATGTAGATGATGGCGCAGCCGCGCTCCTTCATTTGATGAACCACCCGGAACAGCTCCTCGATCTCTCTGGAGCTCAGCGCGGCCGTCGGCTCGTCCATGATGTAGATCTCGGATTCCAGCGAGAGGGCCTTCGCAATCTCCACCATCTGCTGTTTCGCGACGCCGAGGCGCCGAACCGGAATCGTCGGCGGGATGTTAACCTGCAGATCTCCGAGGATTCGTTCCGTGGTTCGATTCATCGCCTTTCGATTGATGAGTCCCCGCGTCAGAAATCGCTTGCCTCGCGGCAGGTGTCCCAAAGAGACGTTCTCGGCCACCGACAGATCCGGAACGAGGTTGTACTCCTGATAGATGGTAGCGATGCCGAGACGCTGAGCATCGCGCGGCGAACCGATCTCGACCGGCTCGCCACGAAGGCGAATGTCGCCCTCATCCTTGCGGTATACGCCGGAGAGAATCTTGATCAGCGTCGACTTGCCCGCCCCGTTGGCTCCGAGAAGCGCATGGACCTCGCCCGGGCGGACGTCGAAGTCGACATGATCGACCGCCAGCACGCCGGGGAACTGCTTCAGGATCCCCTTCATCTGCACGAGATGCCCGTTGGACTGCGCCGGGACCGAAGGGCCGCTCGATGCGGTTCTCACGCCGGACTCCTTACCTCTACGTTCGCTGTCCATGCCTCACCCCGAGCCCGCCGGTCCCGTCACTGGCCGATCCCTCTTCCGATACACGGTGTTGGTGAACGCAATGCACTCCCGGACGTACGCCTCCATGTACTCGATCGGCGTCGCTTCCCCTTCCACAAACGTCAGTCCCTTGAATGAGAGGATCGGACTGAATGGAGGGACGTCGAGCAGCTCGGCGACCTGTTGATCCAACAGTTCGCCCGCCACGAGGCTACGCTCCGATCTCTCGATCGCGTAGCCGTAGCACTCCTCCAGGGTCGCGTACAGACTGCCGCCAACGAACCGCTCCTCCGTCAGGTCGACGAAACGAGCACCGGGAAGGTAGGAGTCGCAAACCATCACCGGCTGCTCATCCACCGACCGAAGGCGCCGGAAGTAGAGGAGTCGCGCGTCGGCAGGAAGGCCGAGTCGGGAAAGCACCTCCGGCGGACCGTTCATCACACGGCGCTCGGTGATGGTGGTGTGCAATGTCGCGTCAGGCGGGAACTGCTCTGTCAGACTGAGGTATCCGCTCAGCAACGCCAGCCCGATGAGCTGTTGCCCCTTGACGAACGTGCCCCGACCCCGCTCGCGCTCGCCGGTTGAGGATCCCCGAACGGCGAAGGCCTACTGCTGCGTCCTGCTCGACGTCTTCTCACGTCGCGTCGTCGGAGTCCGGCTCACCTCTCGCCGAAGTCCCGCCGT
>CBFCYU010000003.1:0-26492 GCA_965602415.1 uncultured bacterium
GCGCGCTCATTTTGACAGCGGCGCGCACTCCGGACAACTCGCTGGTGTGATGCATCCGCTCTCTTGAACGTCCGAGGCGACAGTGGTAGCATCCCCGGCTTAGTGTGAGCGGTTGGAATTGGCCTCTGATCCTTTCGATCCTGGTTTTCGGGCTGACGTACCTGGGGATTCTGATGGAGAAGGTTCATCGGACCCTTGTTGCGTTGATCGGCGCGGTGGCGATGCTCTGCGTCGGGACGTGGGTGTCTTTCTACTCGTCCGTGAACGCGGTAGAAGCCGTCGACTACAACACGGTCGTCCTCTTGTTCGGGATGATGGTCCTTGTCGCCCTGTTCAAGGAGACGGGGTTCTTCGAGTACGTGGCAATCAAGGCGGCGCGCGTTGCGGGAGGGCGCCCGTGGCTCCTGTTCCTGTCGCTCGGACTCGCGACGTCGCTCATCTCGATGATCCTCGACAACGTGACCACGATCATCCTGATGATTCCGGTGACCCTGTCGATCGCCGACATCCTGGGCGTGCCGATGATTCCGTTTCTGATCGGGGAGGTGATGCTCTCCAACATCGGGGGCGTGGCGACTCTGGTCGGTGATCCGCCGAACATCCTGATCGGGACGGCCGCCGGGTTTTCGTTTACTGACTTCCTGACTCACCTCGCTCCGATCGTCCTGTTCGTCTGGGTCCTCGCGCAGGGGGTCCTCCTCCTGGCCTTCCGGCGTACGCTGTTCTCGGTGCCAGCGAACGCTGCTCGGCTCCGCGAGATGAATCCGCGGGATGCGTTGACCGATCCCCGATCAGCGAGGCGGCTCCTGATCGTTCTGGCCGCCGTCGTTGTCCTCTTCTTCGTGCACGATCGGGTCGGCCTCGAGTCCGGGATCGTCGCCCTGCTCGGGGCGACGGCCGGCCTGCTGTGGCTGTGGCCCGAGATCAAGCCGGTTCTGCAGGAGATCCACTGGGACGTCCTCGTCTTCTTCATCGGGTTGTTCGTGATCGTCGGAGGGCTCGAGGCGGCCGGGGCACTCGACATCGCGGCCAGGGCGATGTCGAGCCTCACGACGCACGGGATCACCCTCGCGGCCATCACCCTCCTGTGGCTCGCCGGGGTCATGTCGGCCATCGTGGACAACGTGCCGTTCACCATCGCGATGCTCCCCGTGCTGGCCGCGCTCTCGGCCAAGGGGGTCGACACGGCTCCGCTGTGGTGGGCGCTCGCCTTGGGGGTCGGCTTCGGAGGGAACGCGACACCGGTCGGCGCAACGTCCAACGTCATTGCGATCTCCGTCAGCGCGAAGACGAGGACTCCGATCGGGGTGAAGCTATGGCTGAAGCACGGGATCCCGATCGCGTTCGGCTCGTGCGTGCTGGCCAGCCTGCTCCTGATCGCGGCGATCGAACTCCACCTCTTCTAGCCGATCGGAAAGCTACGGACTCGCCTCGATCTCTCGCACGTGCACGTTCATCCGGGCCTCGTCGATCGTCACCTGATAGTCTGCGGCCACGAGTTCGTTCATCGAAAGGCGCAGCCACCGTGCGAAGGAGCGCTCGGAGTCCGGGTCGAGGGAGGCCACGTTCGAGCGACCTCTCTCCCGTGCGCCCTGAACCAGGATGTACTTCGCCGCCCAGTAGTCGAGGGCGACGGGGTCGGTACTCGCTGCGATGACGTCAACTCGCGTTGCGTTGTTGTAGGTCACCTGAGGGCCGTTTCCCGGAGTCAGGCTGACCCAGATCGCGTCGATGATGTTCAGCATTGGGAACCGCGTCTCGGCGATCTCGGTTCCCATCCCTCCCGTGCCGACGGAGTCATGAGCCCGCGCCCCGGCGCTCCGGGTCAGCCTGTCCGAGGTCACGCCCATGTAGTGCTTGATACAGCCGGTGACGCCGAAGATCGCGTGTGGCTTCAGGATTGGCACGTTGATCAGCTTGAGGCGATCGGGGTCGTAGCTCCGCCGATCCGGATCCCAAATGCCGTTCTTGAAGCTGACGTACGTGCCGTGCACCGAGTGAAACTTTGGGTACGCGGCCAAGGCCCCGGTCGTCGGGCTCCTTGTCTCGGCGAGAACGTATCCGTCCTCCGCGTCCCCCTCGTCGTACTCGGCGACGGGGTTTCTTGTGATGGTATCCCACAGGTACGTTGACACCCTGTAGTCTGCGGCGAACGAGTTGACCACGTCTTGCGTGGATTGCGATCTCACCTCGGCGTTGTTGAGGGACCAATCCAGGCTTCCGCCGGTCCCGCGCGGGCCGTATTGCCCCTGGCCGTTGTCGGCGACGATGATCTCCCCGGTGTAGCCGTCCGGATGGTCGACGATCGCCTGAATCAGGCTCCGCAGAAGATCGGTGTTGGTTCCACCCCGTTGATCCCACTGCGCGTTGATCTTGATCAGGACGACGTCATTGACTCCGATCAGGCCGGTCGGGCCGCTGGCCCGTCCGGTCTCGGTACTCCGGTAGAAGGGTGCCCCCTGCTCCGCCATGAGCCCGATCAACTCGGAGACGCCGTCGTCGTTTCCGTGCGTTCCGTCGATGACGAATAGGTTCGAGGCCGGGGACGAAGTGGCTCGGAGTTCCTCCAGGACGAGCTGGATCTCCCGATCAGCCGATGCCGCGGCGAGTGGGCCGTTGCCCGGCCCATTGGCGATCCACGCCGCTCCGGCGGCGGCAACCAGGACCAATACCACGGTCAGCAGCTTCCGCCGGAGCGAGCGGTTCTCCCCCACGAATCCTGTGACCGACAGGATGGGGAGGAAGTACGTGGCGAGCCACGCGGTCCCGTTCGCGGCCACGATCCGTTGACACGGGTAGGCCGCCCGAGACGGCTTCGTTCCGGTCCGGAAGACGAACCACGCCAGGCTGACAAGACCCACGACGAACGCGCTCGTCGACGCCCACTTCCAGACCCGTGTTGCACGGCCCATGAACCCTCGTCGCCTCTTGTCCATCGCGGGAAGCCTCCTTCCGATTGTCGGAGCAAGTGTCGATTCTTTCCATTGTAGCTCGTTTCGTCACTCGCTCATCTCGGAGGCGATCCGGTAGAATCGTCGCGGAGGTGAAACCGGGATGAACTGCAGCGAAATGAAGCTCGGTCAGGTCTACGTCTGCAAAGACTGCGGACTCGAACTGAAGGTCGTCAAGGAGTGCGATTGCGAGGGCGAGAGCTGCTCTTGCTCCGATCTCGAATGCTGCGGCGGAGGGGTGAAGCTGAAGGCTTGACGCCCCCTGCCTAGTCTTCCATCGTGGCGAAACGGTAGAGGACCGCGTATGCCTCGACCAGCTCTCGGAGATCGACGAACTCGTCTGGTCGATGGGCTTGGGCGATGTCGCCCGGTCCGTAGATGAGGACAGGGATTCCGAGTTTCGGGACGATCGAAACGGCGTCGGTCGAGAATGGCGAGATGCCTGTTGGAGGTTCGTGGCCGGTGACCTCGGAAACCGCACGGGAAAGGCGCTTCGCATGGGGCCCAGACGAATCGCTGAGGATCGGTGGGTGGTAGCTCAGTTCGCTCCGCTCGAACCGCGAGCCGGACGCTTCGGCCTCTTCCGCCCCGATCCGATCGATCAGGTCGAGCGTCCTCCCGCAGTCTTCCGGACGGGCGACGCGGACGTCGAGCTGCACCCGCGATCGATCTGGGACGATGTTCACCTGACGCCCTCCGCGGAACCACCCGATGTTGAGGGTGATTCGCCCCCGACCGGGATCCCCGGGAGACTCCGACATCTCCTCCTGCAGGCGTGTGCAAAACCGAGCCGCCGGTAGGATCGTGTTGACGCCGAGTTCGGGCGTCGAGCCGTGGGCCTCACGCCCGGAGAAACCGACCTCGATCCACAACTCGCCCTTCTGTCCGGTGTAGACGTACCCGGCGCTTGGCTCGGCGATGACCAGTACCTCGGCATCGTCGATCAGGCCGGATTCAGCGACTGTCGCGGCGCCCCGGTAGCCGAGCTCCTCGTCCGCGGTCAGGACGAGGACGACATCTTGTGGTGGGACGGTCCCTTGTTCGACAAGCTTGGCCGCGACGTGCATCAGGACCGCAACGCTCCCCTTCATGTCGGCCGCCCCGAGCCCCCACAACCGTCCGTCCTCGATCCGACCCTCCCATGGGGAAATGTGCCACGCGTCCGGCTCTGTGGTCACCGTGTCCAGATGACCACAGAGGACGATGCTCCCGCACTTCCTGCCGGGAACGCGCGTGACGACCGAGCTTCGGCCCGGCTCCAATGGGACAAGCTGCAGGTCGAGGCCCGCACCTCGCAGCCAGTCGGCGGCGAACTGCGCGATCCGGTCCTCGTCTCCCGGCGGGTTGTGGCTCGGAATCCGGATCAGCTCCCGCGCCAGCTCGGCGATCCTCCTCTCGATGATTTCACGCATCATCGACTCCGAAGTGCTTGAAGATGGAGAGGGCGCGGTACGTCAGCCACTTGCTCGGCATCCCCATCTCCTCCACGTCGACGAGCATCTTCCCGTTCATCGATCGCTCCATGATCCACCGTCCGTCGGCCGTTCGCTTCTCACGGATGACTTGAAGCGCTCTGTCGAAGTTCGGATCGGTCCGTGCCCCGACGCGGGCGAGTCCGACCATCGCCTCCAGCACGTCGGAGTTGTAGTGAAGCGGGAAGCCGAACTTGAGCCAGCCTCGCTTTGGCCGCGGATCTCCGCTCCTGTGTGTGGTCAGGAATGCCTCTCGTCGGCGGGCGACCCATGCCTTCACCGTCTCGCCGCGTGGCAGATCGACGCTTTTCGGCCGCCCGGCGAGGACCTCGTTCCACTCCTTTCGATGGCCCGGCAGGTAGACGAAGACGTTCTTGTGGATCAGGTCGGACGTAGTCCGTTCGATCGCTTTCGTGACGGCCTTCGATCGCTCCTCCAGGGGAACTTCGGCGAAGCAGAGGAGGAGCTTCGGAAGAGCCATGAAGCAGCGCGGCAACAGGCTGTGCCCCATTTCGCTGCAGTCGATCCCTTGTTCCTCGACGATCCGGCGCGCCAGGGCCTCGGTCTCCTCGACCACGACCGGATGATCACCTTGACCGAGGCGCATCAGCGCGCCGAGCACGTTGGCCGTCAGGCACTGCCATCGCCGTTTCTGCACCCAGTGCCGATGCTTCAGAACGAAGCGGACCGCTTCGACAATGCGAGGATCTCGCCCGTCGGCGAGGAACTGTCCGAGGAAGATCAGCTGCCAGTAGAGGCCGTCGTATCTCCAGTAGGGTCGCTCATCGTCGAGGGGGAGGGAGCCGGGGTGGTTGAAGATTGCGTGCGTGACCGAGTACTCCGTCAGCCGGCCCCGGGCTGTACGCACCTCGGGAGCGGTTGCGGGCTTGCCGAGAAGATTGGCCAGCGTCAGATAGCGGACCGGGGGATTCGTCGGCTCCAACAGCCAGTGCAGCACACCTTTGGACGTACGCATCGCTTTCCATTATGCGGCATTCTTCGACGAGCCTGGGAGTCCAGTTCCTGAGCGGATCCGATGAAGGGTCATTCGTGGACTCTTGGACTTTCGGGCGAACCGTCTAGTTCTTGCTGCCGACGATCGAGAGTCCGATGAAGTTCCCGCTGACCTCCGGGGCCGGTAGATTCGACTTGGCGGCGAGTTCCCGGGCCTCCGGCGGGGTGTAAGCCGCGCTGATCGACGAGACGAACCCCTCGCGCATTGTCTTCCCGTGGGTGAAGAGTCTCATCAACATCACGACAAACCGGTTGGCGTCGCGGCGCAGGTCGGTGATGCAGTACGTCCCATCCGGTCTCAAGACGCGGGCGACCTCGTTGAACACGGCGATCGGATCGGCCCACTCATGCAGGCCCCCGTTGGCGAAGACACCGTCGAACCGTTCGTCCTCGAACGGCATCGAGCACGCGTCTCCGTGCACGTACTCGGCGCGCTTGCTCACTCCATTCTCGACCGCGTTGGCACGGGAACGCACCAACATGTTCTCGCTGATGTCCAGGCCGACGAGGCTCGTCCCTTCGGTCTTCGTCAGCCAGTCGATTCCCAGATAGCCGGGCCCCGGGCTGATCTCGAGCGCAGTTCCGGACGTGATCCCCGCCTTGAGGATCTCCGGCGTTTCAATCCAACCGCGGGCGCGCATTCGGCGCATCCATCGATCGTACGCTTCAACGTCGAATTCGCCCTGGATCCCTTCCGTCGTCTCGATAACTCTCTCGCGAACCATCATGCCTCCTGGGTGTCGGTATCCGAGTGAGTGGCCCTCGTCCCTCCACCCGCTCGACCCCGTCGACCGTGTGGCCCGCGGCCCCATCCGGGTCCTGGGCTTATGCACACATGGTCGGCGTCCTCGAACGAGAGGGCCTGCCCCTCGGCGATCGAGGTGAGGAGTTTCTTCCGTCCGGATTGCAGGAGGCGCTGGATCGTCCCACGCGAGACGCCCATCTGCTGAGCGGCCTCTTCTTGCTGTTTCCCTTCGAGATCGCAGAGGCGCATCGCTTCCAGCTCGTCCAATCCGAGTTCGATGATCTCTAGCTGTGAGAGAGGGATTCCCGACGGCTTGAACAGATTGAACCCGTTCACTCCACGGCAGTAGCGAAGCTTCTTTCGGCGTGGCACAGTCCCTCAAGTATATGAGCTCGAAGCGGAGAGACCAAGCGGGATTCACGCGGCGGCCTTGCAATGAGCGTGCATATGCACATAATGTTCGGCGGCAAGACCTGAAGATCGGAAACAAGAGGAGGTCGACGATGCCTGGTTACGACGGAAGCGGGCCCCGAGGACAGGGGCCGATGACGGGTGGAGGACGAGGCTACTGTGCTACGGGTTGGGGAGGATCCGTTCGCCGAGGGTTCGGGCTGCGTCGCTGGCCGCGTGGGGGCTTTGCCGGGCGCGGGGCGGGGTGGCGATGGGACGACGCGCCGCCGATGCCAACGGACATCCCGGCTGGCGATTACGTGGACGCTGAAGGGCTCGCAGAGCAGATTCGGGTCCTTACATCCCGCGTCGAGGCGCTGAGTTCGAGGCTCGAAGCGAAGGAAGGGAACACCGGATGAGGATCTGTATCACGGCGGCGGGAGAGGATTGGGGGGCGGCGACGCAACCGAACTTCGGGCGTGCGGCCTACTTCTTGTTCATCGACACCGAAACGGAAGCGATCGATGCTGTGGCGAACCGGCCTGGAGCGCACGGGGCCGGCGTCCAAGCGTCCCAAACGGTCGCCGAGAATGGGGCGACGGTGGTGATTACAGGAAGCGTTGGGCCGAACGCATTCCAGGGCCTATCAGCGGCCGGGATCGAGGTTCACGTAGGAGCAACGGGGACAGTGAAAGAAGCGTTCGACGCCTATCGTGCCGGTGAACTCAAGATGGCTAGCATTCCTACAGGACGTCCGCATCAGGGAGGCCGACGATGACCAAGCTGTGTGTTCCTACCTCCGGAAGTGGCGGACTCGACGACCTCGTTGGTGAGCACTTCGGTCGGGTGCCTACGTATACGATCTACGATTCGGAGACCGGAGCCGTAGAGGTGGTGGACAACACCTCGGAGCATGCAGGCGGGACCGGTCTGCCAGCGGATATCCTCGCAAACCTGGGGATCGACGTCCTTCTGTGCAGCGGCCTTGGCCGTCGAGCGATCGGCATCCTCAACGGGAGCGGTATCGAGGTGTCCATTGGTCTCTCGGGGACGGCGCGTGAAGCCATCGAAGCTTGGAAAGGTGGACGACTCTCCGGTGCCTCTGAAGGGGATGCTTGTCAGCAGCACGCCTTCCGTGATCGGCACTGATGCGGGTTGCGATCGCGAGCGGGAAAGGGGGCACCGGGAAGACAACGGTTGCTGTCAACCTGGCGGTCTCCCTCGCTGAGCAGGAGCCGGTTCAGTTTCTGGATTGCGACGTGGAAGAGCCGAACGCCCACCTGTTTCTGAATCCCTGTTTCTCGGACAGACGCACGGTGGTGAAGCTTCTCCCCAAGGTCGATGGGACGAAGTGCACGCAGTGCGGGGCCTGTGCGGAAGCGTGTGAGTTCAACGCGATCGCAATTCTCGGAGAGACGGTCTTGGTCTACCCGGAGCTCTGTCACGGCTGCGGTCGATGTCGAATGGTTTGCCCGATGGATGCGATTCGGGAAGTGCCTCACGAACTGGGGATCATCGAAAGCGGATCCGCCCGCGGATTTCCGTTTTCTCACGGCCTGCTGAACGTGGGAGAGGCGATGGCGACTCCGATCATCCATACGTTGAAGGAAGATCTCGATGCCGATCGGATGGCGATTCTCGACGCTCCTCCGGGGACAGGATGTCCGACAATTGCAGCGCTCGCCGGTGCCGACATTGCCCTCCTGGTGACCGAGCCGACCCCGTTCGGACTGCACGATCTCAAGGCAGCGGTCGGTGTCGCGCGTGTGCTGGACGTGCCTGTGGCTGTGGTGATCAACCGCGACGGGATTGGCGATGATCACGTCGAGCACTACTGCCGTGAGGAGGGGATCCCCATCGCCCTTTCGATCCCGTTCGATCGGCGGATCGCGTTCCTCTACTCGGAGGGAACCGTGCTGGTCGATGCTCACCCCGAATGGAAGACCAGGTTCCTTGCCCTCTCAGCGCTGATGAAAGGAATGACGGCATGAAGAGCATCCTTTTCCTGTCGGGCAAGGGAGGAACGGGAAAGACCTCGCTTGCGGGCGCGTTCGCGGTCCTCGCGGACAAGAAGGTCCTCGCCGACTGCGATGTGGACGCCGCCAACCTGCACCTGTTGCTCGCCCCGCGCGTTGTGGACGAGGGGATCTACCAAGGAGCCAAACTGGCGGTGAAGGACGAGGAGGTGTGCGTTGCTTGCGGACGATGTCACGAGGTCTGTCGATTTCACGCGGTCTCGTCGAACTATGAGATCGACTCGTATCTCTGCGAGGGGTGCGGAGCCTGTGTGACGGCCTGCCCGGCTGACGCCATCGAGCTCGTTGTACAGGACACCGGGCGTTGGTTCACGGCGGAGAGCCGATTGGGTCCCCTGGCGAGCGCCGAGCTGCTGCCGGGAGAGGAAACCTCCGGCAAGCTCGTGGCCCAGGTGAAGCAAAAGGCGGCTGAGTTAGTCGAACGCGAAAAGGCGGAACGCTTGTTGATCGACGGATCCCCGGGGATCGGTTGCCCCGTAATCGCCTCAGCAAGCGGTGTGGACGTCGTCGTGTTGGTGACCGAGCCGACGCTGTCCGGCCTGCATGACCTGCGCAGAATCGTCGGTGTCGTCCGTCACTTCCAGATCCCGGCCTATCTCGTCATCAACAAGGAGGATCTGAACCCGTCCGTGGCCGGGGAGATCGTCATGTACGCGAAGGAGGAAGGCCTCACCCTCCTTGGTGGGATCCCGTACGACGCGAAGGTCACCGAAGCCATGGTTGCAGGGCGGAGTGTGGTCGAAGAGGACGGAAGTCCGGCCGGGGCCGCGATGCGAACCATCTTCGCCCGCTTGGTGGAAAGGATCGCATGATCGTCGATGAGCCGCTTGATGCGGCGAGGACAGCCTGTCTTTCACGGACAGAGGATGCGTAGTACGGGAAGGAGGTCTGTATGCCACGAGGAGACGGGACCGGGCCGATCGGAGGAACGGGTCCCGGAACCGGCCGGGGAGCCGGACGCGGCCAAGGTCGTGGCCGCATGGGCGGGAATCGCGCCGGCGCAGGCCCGTCTGGATTCTGCACGTGCCCCAAGTGCGGAGAGCGGGTCGTACACACTGTGAGCACGCCCTGTTACCGGATGATGTGCCCTCAGTGTGGGGCCAAGATGGTGCGCGAATAGCGCCACGATCCTACAACGACGTGCGAAACGAACACCCATGAACGTTTCCCTGGACTGCTTGCCCGGCTCTCTTCGCCAGGCGCCTGAAACGGCGCGTCGCGTGACCGACGGCAAACGAACTCGGCGCGAAACGCGATGGATGAGGATGCGACGGTGATGAGCATCGGGGTCAAAGTCTCCGGAAAGCGAGTCAGCAGATGATGTCCAAAAAGGGCAGTGAAGAAGAGTTGCGAAAGCAGAGAGAGCAGGCGGAGCAAGCGATTGAACGGGCAATGGATCGGATAGGAACCCGTATCGTCGTGTTCAGCGGCAAAGGCGGCGTCGGGAAGACGACCGTCGCTGTGAATCTCGCGTTCTCGCTCGCACAGCGGGGGATCCGAACCGGGTTGCTGGATGCGGACGTCACCGGACCGAATGTGCCGCAGATGACCGGGATCGATGGGCCTCCTCGATTGGACGGACAGCGCATGCTGCCTCATGAGCGTTCTGGAGTGAAGATCGTTTCCCTCGCCTCGATGCTTCCGCCCGGCGCTCCGGTGATCTGGCGCGGACCGATGAGATCGAAGGCTCTCGAGCAGCTGCTTGGCGAGACCGAATGGGGAGACTTGGACGTTCTGATTGTCGATCTTCCTCCGGGCACAGGCGACGAGGTTCTCACGATCGCCCAACGGACCGCGCCACAGATTGCGATCGTCGTGACGACACCGCAGGAAGTGGCGCTCCTCGATGCTCGCCGCGCGATCAACTTCGCCAAGAAGCTCGAGATCCCTACGATTGGGGTTGTTGAGAACATGTCAGGTCTTGTCTGCCCTCACTGCGGAGGGCAGATTGAACTGTTCGGGTCCGGCGGAGGGCGACTCGAAGCGAAGAAGCAAGGCGTTGGATTCCTCGGGTCCGTCCCAATCGATCCTGCGACGCGTGAGGGAGGGGACACCGGACAGCCCATCGTCCTTGTCGACCCGACCAGCACGGTGTCGAAGGCGTTCGAGAGCATCGCATCCTACGTCGAGAGACTGGTTTTCTCCAGCGATCCGGCCACCTCCCCCGCGCCGTAGCGTAATCCGGCCGCTGTGCTCTCTCGATGGGCGAAGGTGGGCCCATGAAGCCATTGATCTCGGACAAGGACGGGCAGATGATCGCGTTCGGTCCGGTTCCTTCTCGGCGGCTGGGCCGAAGCTTGGGAATCAACAATATCCCACCGAAAACCTGTAGTTACTCTTGCGTGTACTGCCAGCTTGGGCGTCCCACCAAAATGCAGATCGAGCGCCTCGGCTTCTATCCCCCGCAGAGGATTTTCCGGGAGGTTCTACGGCGTGTCGACGAGGCCTGGCAGACGGGCGAGGCGATCGACTACTTGACCTTCGTTTCGGACGGCGAGCCGACGTTGGACATCCGCCTCGGAGAGGCGATCGATCGGCTCAGACCGCTGGGCAAGAAGATCGCCGTGATCAGCAACGCGTCGCTCCTTTGGCGAACCGATGTACGAAACGACCTTGCGGGCGCGGATTGGGTCTCGGTGAAGGTCGACGCGGTGGACGAGAGGACTTGGCGGAAGGTCAATCGACCCCACAAGGGCCTACGCCTCGATCGGATTCAGGACGGGGTCCTTGAATTCGCGGAGGGATTCAGCGGACGTCTCGTGACCGAAACGATGCTGGTCAAGGGCGTCAATGACGACGAGGAGCATGTCGAGAAGATCACTGCGTTCGTTGGTCAGCTGAGGCCCGCGGTTGCCTACGTTGCAGCGCCGATCCGCCCGCCTGCCGAAGCGTGGGTGGAGCTTCCCGGCATGCATTCGATGATTGGCGCGTACGAGTCTTTCGCGAGCCACGTAGACCGTGTCGAGTATCTGATGGGATACGAAGGCAACGAATTCGCTTTGTCGGAAGGTGTTGAGAAGAGCCTGCTGGGGATCACATCAGTGCATCCGATGAGAGAGGAGGCGGTCGACGAGCTCCTCGCGCAGGCCGGAGAAGGGTGGGACACTGTCCGAAGGATGGTCGCTGCGGGCCGACTCGTCGAGTTGGACTACAGAGGGCACGCTTTCTACGTGCGAAGGGTGGCGGGAAGGTGAGAGAAGTCAGATGCGACGCACACGTGGCCGCGTGGTGGGAGATCGGCGGATAGGGACCCAAATAGGGAGGACGGAACGTGCACGCAACAATCCAGAAGCCCCTCGAGGAGATCCTCGATGTTCTCAGGGAAGGAGAGAAGGTGATGGTCGTCGGGTGCGGCAACTGCGCTGCCAAGGCGAAATCCGGTGGAGAGCCTGAAACGGAGGCGATGGCAGAGCGGCTCCGCGCGAAAGGTGTAGCCGTGACGGGTTGGACGGTTCCTCCAAACGGAGGGAGTCTGTGCAAGCTCTCGGCTGTCCAGAAACTCTTGAATGAAGATCACAGGACGGAGACCCAGGCCGCCGACTCGTTCCTTGTGCTGGCGTGTGGGCAGGGCGTCCACACCGTCATCGATGCGACCGACGCACGGTTGGTCCATCCGGGGTGCGACACCATCTTCGGTGGGGAGACCGTCAGGGACGACTTCATCACCGAGTACTGCTCGCTGTGTGGTGAGTGCGTTCTCGAGAGCACGGCCGGTCTCTGTCCGATCACTCTCTGCGCCAAGTCGCTGCTGAACGGTCCGTGCGGTGGCGCGAAGGACGGGAAGTGCGAGGTGGACCCCGAACGCGACTGCGGATGGCGCCTCATTTTCGAGCGACTGCGGGAACTCGGCCGAGAAGAGTTGATGCTCGAGTACCAGCCCCCCAAGAACTGGCTGCGCGCGGGTTCGCCACGAAGCCTCAACATGGAAGGCACGCGCGCGGACTTCGCCTTCGCCAACGCGACCGTCACTGCTTGGTCCGGTGTGGAGCGACCCGGCGAGGACGCGCAAGGAGGGCAAGAGGAATGAAGCTCACAACGCGTTTCGCCGAGCGGGGATTTGTCGTGACTGGAGAAGTCGGCCCCGCGAAAGGGGCAGACGCTTCGGAGGCACTTGACGGGGCGGCTCTCATGGCGCGCAGCGTCGACGCCGTCAACGTGACCGACAGTCAGAGCGCCGTGATGCGCCTCGGTTCGATGGCCGTCGCGCACCTGCTCAAGCAACAGGGGATCGAACCGGTCTTCCAGCTCACATGTCGCGATCGGAACCGCATCGCCTTGCAGTCGGATCTGCTCTCCTCTGCTGCGCTGGGGATCGAGAACGTTCTCTGCATCACGGGGGACCACATGGTCCTTGGCGACCACCCGGAGGCGAAGAAGGTCTTCGATTTGGACTCGGTGCAGCTGCTGGCTGCTGCGAGAGGATTGACCGAAGGCCGAGATCTGGCCGGGCACGAGGTCGATCCCCCACCGGGCTTCTGCCTCGGCGCTGTGGTCAATCCGGGCTCGGACGATCTGGAGATGCAGCTCCTCAAGATGCGGAAGAAGATCGATGCGGGCGCGGAGTTCTTCCAGACCCAGGCGGTGTTCGAGCCGGACGCGTTCTCCCGATTCATGGAGAAAGCGACGGGGCTCGGGGTACCGGTCATGGTCGGCATCGTGCCATTGAAGTCGGCCGCCATGGCGGAGTACATGAGCAACAACATCGCCGGCATCAGCGTGCCTCAACCGATCATCGACCGTTTGAGAGACACACGAAAGGAGGACCGGAAGAAGGTCTCGATCGAAATCGCTGCCGACCTCGCTCGAAAGGTAAAGGGGATCTGCCAGGGAGTCCATCTCATGCCGCTTGGATGGGACGATGTCGTCGCACCGATTGTCGAATCGGCCGAGCTGGGTGCGAGTTTCTGACGGGTAGCGCCGTCAGCGTGAGGCGAGCTGTCGCCGAGGCCCCATCGGCAGGGAGGAAGGTGATGAACACGGAGTCGAGCAGGGGAGATCCGTGGCTCAAGCGGCGGATCATGAAACTGACCGCGTTGGAGAAGCGAGCGGTGAACAGCCCCAAGCACGCAGAACGGACCGTGTCCTTGGCGCTCGGGATTCTCGAGAACGTGATCCTCCCCGAGCGTCCGAAGTGCCTGGAACTTGGCTGCGGCCAGGGAGCGCTTGCACGTCTGATGGTGGAGCACTTCGGCGCTCGGATGAGCGCAACCGATTTCGACCCGACGCAAGTCGAGCTTGCTAGAGCGAGACTTCACGATCTTGGCGACGAAGTGTCCTTCCGGGTCGTCGACGCCCGGGATCTCCCGTTCGGCGACGGGGAGTTCGACGTCGTCTTCTCCTTCGCGGTCTTGCACCACATCGTCGGCGGATGGCGTCAGGCCGTGAGCGAGGTCTCCCGGGTCCTCAAGCCGACCGGCTCGCTTGTCTTCACGGACGTCTACGTCCAGCCCTGGCTTAGGTGGATCCTCGACAGGCTGTTTCGTTTCGATCAGCTCGCCTTCGGAGCGCTGAAGGAGGTGTTGGCGGAGAACGGACTCGGCATTGCCTACCATGCTTGGGAACACCACATGGGCGGATTCCTGGCGTACGGGAAGACGGTGGCAACCAAGACCGCGTCCTCCAGCGACCCGGCTGCGGGAAACGACCGGTCGATCCAGCGACGAGGATCCACCTCGGTCGAGCCGTCGTTGATCGTCACGGAGAAGGCACTGAGCGGGGAGTGATCCCAGAGAAGCTGTGGGGGTGAGGGCGGTCGCAGCGATGATGGAAGGTGGGCCGGCGGCACAAACCTACGCAGCCAAGCTTGAGAAGGCGATCGAGGAGATCCGTGCCGATCGGCTCCAGGCGAGCGCCTGCCCATCGGCCGATCGTGCCCACGACGGTCACCCCTGCTTACCGGCGAGTTCCTTTCGGGTATGATCCCCAGCTGCTTCGCGCGACCACGCTGAGGTAGGCTATCATCGAGAGCGACGACAGGGGATTGTCGGCGACCTCCAATGGACATGAAGCCACACGAGAAAGCGACCGAGGATCGGACGGAAATGACGAAGCTTCGGCAGGCACATCCGGATGCCTTTGTTCCGCTGGACAAAGCGTTTGCGGCGATTCATCGCGGGGATCGGATCTTCATCGGAACAGGATGCGGCCAACCGCAGCATCTACTCGACGAGCTGGTTCGCTACACCGAGGCTCATCCGAAGGCCTTCTTCGACGCCGAGGTATTGCACGTCTGGACGCTCGGTGTCGCCCCGTATCTCAAGGAGGAACTCAAACGCAATTTCCGCCTGAACTCATTCTTCATCGGTCAAAGCACGAGAGAGGCGGTCAATGAAGGGATGGCCGACTACACGGCGATCTTCCTTTCTCAGGTTCCACAGCTGCTGCATCGACGCGTTATCCCGATCGATGTGGCGTTGATCCAGACGTCCATGCCGGACGAGCATGGCTTCGTGAGCCTTGGCATCAGTGTGGACATCGTTCGGGCGGCGGTCGACAACGCCCGAACCGTGATCTGTCAGATGAACAGGCACATGCCGCGAACGCACGGAGACAGCTTCATCCATCTCGACGACGTCGAATTCGTCGTTCATCACGACGAGCCGCTCCTCGAGTACTCGACGGACGTCCCGGACGAGGTGGCCGATCGGATCGGGGGCTACGTCGCGCGCTTGGTCGAGGACGGCGCGACGATCCAGGTTGGCTACGGGAGGATCCCGAACGCGATCCTCTCGCATCTTCGGTCCAAGGAGCATCTCGGCGTTCACACTGAGCTCTTGAGCGACGGGATCGTGGATCTGATGCAGCGTGGGGTGATCGACAACACGCGCAAGTCGATCGATCGGAACAAGACGGTCGCTGCGTTCTCGATGGGGCAGCGCGAGACCTACGAGTTTCTCCGGGACAATCCGGCGATCGAGTTTCACGGGGTCGACTACACAAACAACCCAGCCGTGATCGCGCGGATTCACAAGATGACGGCGATCAACACGGCCTTACGAATCGATCTGACCGGACAAGCGACGGCGGAGTCTCTGGGCAACACCTTCTACAGCGGAATCGGCGGGCAGGCCGATTTCATGCGCGGCGCGGTCCTCGCGCCGGCGGGGAAGTCAATCCTGGTGATTCAGTCGACGGCGCGCAACGGCGAAGTGTCGCGAATCGTCCCGTCATTGTCCGAAGGGGACGGCGTCACCCTGACGCGTGGAGACGTTCACTACGTCGTGACGGAATACGGGATCGCGTACCTCCACGGCAAGAACATGAGGGAACGGGCGATGGAGCTAATCTCCGTTGCTCATCCGAAGTTTCGCCCGTGGCTCCTGCGCGAAGCGAAGGCGCGCAACCTGATTTATCGGGACCAAGCGTACGTGCCGGGGAAGCGGGGCGAGTACCCGGAATCCCTGGAAGCGTATCGCACGACACGAGATGGGGTGGAGGTCCTCCTCCGCCCGGTGCGGATCAGCGACGAGCCCTTGCTGAAGGACTTCTTCTACTCCCTGTCGGATCAGTCGGTCTATCGTCGGTTTCTCTCCGCGAGGAAGGACATGCCGCACGAGCGGCTGCAGGAATTCGTAGTCATCGACTACACTGCCGAGATGGTCATCCTCGCTGTGACCGAGGAGGAGGAAAGAGAGATCGTCGTCGGGGTCGGCCAGTACGGGATCGATACGAAGACTCACACGGCGGACGTGGCACTTGTCGTTCGAGACGAAGACCAGGACAGAGGAATCGGCACGGAATTGCTCGATTACCTGACGCGATTGGCGAAGCGGGAGGGGCTGCTTGGGTTCACCGCGGAGGTCCTGACGGAGAACGAGTCGATGATGCACCTGTTCGAGCGGGCCGGCTTCGCGATCGAGAAGCGCCGGGACGCCGGGGTTTACGAACTGAAGATGCTGTTCGACTGAGATGCGGGGCGCATCGATGGAGATGAGATCGCTATTCGAGCCGCGAGCGCTTGCCGTGATCGGCGCTTCGGCGAACCCGGAGAAGATTGGGTATCGGATCGTCGAAAACGTCGTTCGCTCCGGCTACCAAGGGGACGTCTTTCCGATCAATCCGCGCGGAGGCGAGATCCTCGGATTGCGCGTCTACAAGACACTGGCCGAGGTCGAGGAAGCGATCGACGTTGCGGTGATCGTGATCCCCGCCGAGCGGGTCGTCGATGTGGTAGCGGAATGCGGAGCAAAGGGCGTCGTGAACCTCGTGATTATTACGTCGGGGTTCTCCGAAGTCGACAACCTGGAGACCGAGAGGCGGATTGTCCGGCTGGCCCGTGAACACGGGATGCGGGTGCTCGGGCCGAACATCTTCGGTATCTACTCGGCCGCGAGTTCGCTCGATGCGACGTTCGGCCCCGGGGGGATCACGCCCGGCCCGGTCGCGATCATCACGCAGAGCGGCGCCCTGGGGATCGCGATGATCGGGAAGACGGCGACGGAGTCGGTTGGGCTCTCGGCGCTCGTCTCCGTTGGGAACAAGGCGGACATCGATGAAGCCGACCTGCTGGAATACCTCGCCACCGACGATCGGACGCGGGCGATCCTCATGTATATCGAAGGGGTCAAGCATGGCGATCGACTGCAGCGGACCCTCACCGAGGTGACTCTCCGGAAGCCCGTCGTGGTGATCAAATCGGGGCGGTCGAAGCGCGGCTCGATGGCCGCGGCCTCGCACACTGGATCGTTGGCCGGAGCGGACGAGGTGTTCGACAGCGTGATGCGGCAGTGTGGCGTCCTGCGCGCGGAGAGCGTTCAGGAAGCGTTTACTTGGGTTCGCTACCTGGCCTCCACGTCTCTTCCGGACGGCGACGAGGCGGTCATCGTGACGAACGGAGGCGGGATCGGCGTGATGGCGACCGACGCCTGCGAGAAGCACGGGGTCGCCCTGTACGACGATCAGGCCGTCCTGGCGCAGACCTTCTCCGGCGTGATGCCCGACTTCGGTTCGTCCAAGAACCCGGTCGACCTGACCGGACAGGCCACGGCTGAGGACTACGTTCGGTCCCTCGATGCGGTGCTGGCCGAGGACCGGATACACGCCGCCATCGCTCTGTACTGCGAGACAGCGCTCTTCGATACGAGTCAGTTTGCTGGCCTGCTACGGAAGATCTACGCGCGGTACCACGAGCGCAAGCCGATCGTCTTCTCGCTGTTCGGGGGAGAGCGAATCGAGACGGTGATTCGCGACCTGAAGGGGGAAGGGATTCCGGTCTTCGGCGACGTCTACGAGGCCGTCTCGTCGCTCGGGGCTCTCTACCGCGTGCGGAGGCGCATGCGGCAGCGCGTGAAGCCACTGGAACCGGTCGAACTGCCGATTGCCGAGATCCGACGGGTTCTCGACGCGGCGCGCGCGGACGGGCGCACGTTCCTCCTCGCTCCCGAGGCGGCGCAAGTGGCCGCCTATCTCGACTTGGACATGCCCAAAGCGATCCTGGCACGAAACCTCGATGAGGCGATACGAGCCGCTGGCGACGTGGGGTATCCGGCCGCGATGAAGATCGTCTCCAAGGACATCGTGCACAAGAGCGATGCGGGGGGCGTGGCGTTGGACTTGGAGAACAAAGATGAGGTCGTCGACGCGTACCAAGCGATTCTCCGGAGCTGTCGTGCGCACGTGCCGGAGGCAGTCATCGACGGGGTCGACGTGGTGCAAATGGTTCGCCCGGGCGTCGAGACGATCGTCGGCGCGAGACAGGATCCGTCGTTCGGTCCGGTTGTGATGTTCGGACTCGGCGGGATCTACGTGGAGGTCATGAAGGACGTCGCCTTTCGTGCGGCGCCCGTCGGCCGGGCGACGGCTCGCGAGATGATCTCCGACCTCCGGTCGTACCCGCTTCTCCTCGGTGTGCGAGGCGAGAGCCGCAAGGACATCGAGGCCATTGCGGACGTCGTGGTCAAGCTGAGCCATCTGATCGACCGGTGCCGGGAGATCGCGGACATCGAGGTCAACCCGCTCATCGTGTACGACCACGGACAGGGCACAAGGACGGTCGATATGAGGATACTGATCAGGCAGCCCAAGGAGGTGAGCTAACGTGAAGTCGCTGATTGTGGCGTCGACTCGGGAAGACGCGGGGAAGACGAGTCTCATCATCGGGCTTGCGAAGGCCCTCAAGAAGCGGTTCGGATACGCGAAGCCACTCGGCGACCGGTTTCTCTACCGGAAGAAACGCCTTTGGGACTACGACGCAGCGTTGCTCACCCGGCTGTTCGAGCTCGGAGAAGAGCCCGAGTCGATCAGCCTCGGGTTCGACCACAGCAAGCTGCGGTACATGTACGACCGGACCTCGGTGTTCGAGGCACTGAATGGATTGGTCGACCAGATCGGACGGGATCGCGACGCGGTCCTCATCGAGTGTGGGAAGGACCTCTCCTACGGGGCCTCCGTCCACCTCGATCCGCTGACGATCTCGCAGAAGACGGGGACACCGGTGCTGATCATCGCGGGAGGTGGAGAGAACGAGATTGCCGACGACCTGGCGTTCATCAAGCGCTTCGTTTCGAGCGATGAGGCGACGGTCGCCGGCGTCATCGTCAACAAGGTCATCCATCTCGACGACTTCCGGGAGACGCACCTTCCGGAGATCGAGGAGATCGGAGTCGATGTCTTCGGCGTCATACCGTACGTGTCCGATCTCTCCACCCTGTCTGTGTCGACCGTCGCCGACAAGTTGTTCGCCCGAGTCATCGCCGGCGAGGAAGGCCTGAACGGGCGGATCCAGACCGTCGTCGTCGGAGCGATGTCAGTGAACGCAGCGATGGGCGACCCGCGGATCAGCTCTCCGGATAAGCTCGTCATCTCCAGCGGAGATCGGAGCGACATGATCCTCGCGGTCCTTGACGCCGGGGGGACCTCCGCGATTGTCCTGACGAACAACATCGTCCCTCCATCGAGCGTGATCGCGAAGGCGAGCGAACTCGGAGTCCCGCTTCTCCTCGTCCCGAAGGACACGTACGAAACGGCACTTCAGGTCGAGGGAATTCATCCGCTGCTCACGGCCGACGATCACGACAAGATCGAGCGGCTCACTGCGTTGGTCGAACAGCACGTCGATCTCGAGCGGCTTGGGGCATTGCTCAAGTGACTTCCGATCGGCTGATGGGAGAGTCCCATCACATGAGTGGTGAGGCGTTTCGGCGGCACGCGCACGAGCTGATCGATTGGATCATCGACTACCAGGAACGGCGGGTCGAGGAGCTTCCGGTCCTCTCACGGGTCGAGCCGGGGGCCGTCCGTGCGAAGCTTCCAGCTGATCCCCCCGAGCACGGCGAGCCGTTCGAGTCGATGCTTCGAGACGTCGAGGAGATCCTCCTTCCCGGGATCACACACTGGCAGTCGCCCGACTTCTTTGCCTTCTTCCCGGCGAACACGTCCTACCCGGCAATCCTTGGCGAGCTCCTGTCGTCCGGGCTTGGCGTGCAGGGGATGCTCTGGGCGACGAGCCCGGCGTGCACCGAGCTGGAGACGCACGTTCTTGACTGGCTCGTGGGAATGCTCGGTCTCCCGGACGCGTTCCGTTCCACGAACACCGGTGGCGGGGTGATCCAGGACAGCGCGTCGAGCGCGACGCTCTGCGCAATCCTCGCCGCGCGAGAGCGGGCCACGAAGTACGCGTCCAACGAGCGCGGGCTCGATCGACGGCTCGTCGCCTATGCCTCGTTGGAAGCGCACTCGTCGGTGGTCAAGGGGATGAGAATCGCCGGGATCGGCCGAGAGAACCTTCGCCTCATAGAGACGGACGAGACGTTCGCCATGCGCCCCGATCTGTTGGGAGAGCGGATCCGTCAGGACCGGGATGCCGGCCTGCTGCCGTTCTTCGTCTGCGCGACCGTCGGAACGACGTCATCGAACGCGATCGATCCGGTCGCCGAGATCGGCTCGATCTGCGAGAGAGAAGGACTGTGGCTGCACGTCGACGCCGCGATGTCGGGAACGGCGGCCCTCTGCCCGGAGTTCCGCTACATCCACAACGGCCTCGAAGAGGCCGCTAGCTACTGCTTCAACCCGCACAAGTGGATGTTCACCACCTTCGATTGCGACTGCTTCTACGTCGCCGACCGGAGCGCTCTCATCCGAGCGCTGAGCATCCTGCCCGAGTATCTGAAAAACAAAGCCACCGAGTCGGGGGCGGTGATCGACTACCGCGACTGGCAGGTCCCGCTCGGTCGGCGGTTCCGTGCCTTGAAGCTTTGGTTCGTCGTCCGTCACTACGGCGTCGAGGGGCTGCGGTACCACGTACGAAGGCACATCGAGCTGGCGCAGCGATTCCGCTTGTGGGTCGAGGCTGACGAGCGGTTCGAGCTCGCCGCGCCGGCACCGCTCAATCTGGTTTGCTTCCGGCACCGCGCCGGGGATGATGTGAATCGCGAACTGCTTGAGCGCCTCAACCGGAGCGGCGACCTCTACCTCACCCACACCATTCTGGACAACCGTTACGTCTTGCGCCTCTGCGTCGGTCAGGCGCGGACGGAAGAACGGCACGTCGTCGACGCGTGGCGGCGGATCCAGAGAACCGCTCAGGATCTCGAAGAGTAGATGTTGCCGGCCGGACTCGACCGGCGCCTAGTCGTCGCGAGCCTTCCGCTCCTCGATGACCTTCTCGGCGATCGCGTAGGGGACGGTCTCGTAGTGCTCGAAGTGCATCGTGAACGTCCCCCGGCCGCTCGTTTGGTTCCGCAGCTCGGAGGCGTAGCCGAACATCTCGGCCAGCGGGACGCGCCCGTGCAGAATCGTTCCGCCCGCCCTTGTCTCCATTCCGAGGACGCGCCCGCGTTTGCTGCACAGGCTACCGGTGATCGCGCCGGTGTGCTCCTCCGGAGCGGTCACCTCGACGGACATCATTGGTTCGAGGAGTTCGAGCCCGACCTTGAGACAAGCCTCGCGGAATCCCATCCTCCCACAGGTGCGGAACGCCTGCTCGGAGGAGTCGACGTCGTGCATCGAGCCGTCGGTGACGGTGACCTTGATGTCGACCATCGGGAACCCGGCGTACGGTCCCTCGGCCATCTCCTCGACGATTCCGCGCTTGATTGCCGCGAGGAACTCGCGGGTGATCTTGCCGCCGGTGATCGTGTCCTCGAACTGGAATCCGGTTCCCGGATCGGTCGGCTCGATGAGGAAGACCGCGTGCGCGTACTGTCCGCGACCGCCCGTCTGCTTGACATGCCGGTACTCGTGATTGATCGGCCCGAGGATTGTCTCGCGATAGGCGACCTGCGGTCGGTCGGCGTTCACTCCGACACCGAACTCGCGCTTCAGCCGATCGACGATGATCTCGAGATGGAGCTCGCCCATCCCGGAAATCACAACCTCGTTTGTCTCGGGGTCCGATCGGACGACGAACGTCGGATCTTCTTCGGCAAGGCGGTGAAGAGCGGTCGACAGCTTGTCGCGGTCTTCGCGCGACGCCGGCGAGACGGCGACGCCGATGACCGGCGCTGGGAACTCGATCGACTCGAGGAGGATCGGATGCTCCTTGCTGCAGATCGTGTCTCCCGTGTGCGTCTCCGCGAGCCCGACGACGGCGCCGACTTGGCCGGTGCGTAGCTCGTCGATGGCCTCGCGGTCGTTGGCGTGCATCTCGAACAGTCGCCCGATCCGCTGCATCTTGTCGCGGTTCGCGTTGAAGACCTGTGCGCCGGCCTTGAGGACGCCGGAATAGACACGGACGTAGGTCAACTTCCCCATGTGCTTGTCCGCCTGAACCTTGAACGCCAACGCCGCCAGCGGGGCGTCGTCGCGGGGGCGGCGGATTAGCTCGTCGTTCGACTTGGTGCACGCCCCGATGACGGGTGGCAGATCGACGGGCGAAGGGAGGTAGTCGACGATCGCATCGAGCAAGAACCGGACGCCCTTGTTCTTGAACGCAGCGCCGCAGAGGACGGGGATGAACCGACCACCGATCGTCGCCTGGCGGATGGCGCGGAGGACCTCGCCCGGTTCGGGGATCTCGCCCTCGATGAACTTCTCCATCAGTCGATCGTCCTGCTCGCTGATCCGCTCGATCATCAGCTCCTCGGCCGCGCGGGCCGAATCGAGAAGCTCGGCCGGGATGTCTTCAACGCGAATCGTCGCGCCCTGCTGAGCGTCGTCGTAGTAGACGGCCTTCATGTGGACGAGATCGACCGCGCCCTGGAATGCGCCCTCAACGCCGATCGGAATGACAACCGGCACGGCGTTCGCGCCCAACTCCTCTCGGATCTCCTCGACGACGCGATCGAAATCGGCTCCCGCACGGTCCATCTTGTTGACGAAGGCGATGCGAGGCACGCGGTACTTCTCCGCTTGACGCCAGACCGCCTCCGCCTGGGGCTGGACGCCGCCGACGGCACAGAACAAGGCGACCGTTCCGTCGAGCACGCGGAGCGATCGCTCGACCTCGGCCGTGAAGTCGACGTGCCCCGGCGTGTCGATCAGGTTGATTCGATGATCCCGCCAGTACGTCGTCGTCGCCGCCGACGAGATCGTGATCCCGCGCTCCTGCTCCTGAACCATCCAGTCCATCGCCGCTTCGCCGTCGTGCACCTCGCCGATCTTGTGCCGTTTGCCGGTGAAGAAGAGAATCCGTTCCGTCGCGGTCGTTTTCCCGGCGTCGATGTGGGCCATCACGCCCACGTTTCGTATCCGTTCGATCTGAGTCAGCTTCGTCATCGTGGCTCCTTCGTCGCCGCTTGCACATCACAACCGAAACGGCTCCGGAAGGCAAGCCGGAACTCGTGTGACCCTCAGCTGGAGAGAGTGGACTGCTGTGACACCGATGTGCGGACAGTCAGACTTGAGGGCGAAGCGTACGAAACGGCCGGGGCGTTGTCAATGCGGTACCCTGTGGCCATGAACAGCGAAGATCTCCAGCGACGGAGGGCGCCGAGGGTACAGGCGATCGTCTGCCGTGATCGACGGATCCTGATGGCCAAGCACCGCGAGGCCGGTCAGACCTACTGGTGCCTACCGGGCGGCGGCCTCGAGAACGGCGAGAGTCTGGAGGATGGGGCACTCCGTGAGCTGAGAGAAGAGGCCCACGTCGAGGGGCGCGTGGTACGGCGGATCGACCACCTGTTCTGTTCGCAGGGGATCGAGCATTACACGTATCTCGTTGACATCGGTAATCAAGAGCCGGCGTTGGGGCACGACCCAGAGATCGGGCCGGACGAACCGATCCTCGTCGACCTGCAGTGGCTGTCTCTCGACGAGATCTCCGAACGGGACCGCGCCTTCCTCTGGCAGGCCGGGCTGATGTGCGTCCCCGAATTCCTCGAAGAGGTCGAGCGCTGGGGAGACGCGATCAGCTATCCCGGATGATCCCCGCGTCGTGACGAGGCCTGTCCATCCTGCGCCTATTCCTCCAGCGCGTTCCACACGCCCCCAATCCACACGATCTGCCCTTCGGTGCGGAAGAAGAACCGATACGAAGCGAGGACGATCTCACGGAACGGGATGTCCGGGAACTCGGGCAATGCCGCTCCGGACTTGACCAGCGTGGCAGGATCACGGAGCGCAGCCTCGGCATCCCTGCAGAGCGCGACGGCTGCATCGAGACTCCGGCGACGCAAAGCCTCCAGAGCTGCACGGAACTGCCATCGGGCGGCTGAAGTGAAACGGATCTCCATCAGCTGCCCTTCCCAAGGAGCGCGTCCATTTCGGCGAGGATGTCTTCCACACGAATCCCCTTGGCGGCTTGGATCTCGGTCTCGCCCTTCACGAGGATCCCCAGGACCTCGCGTTCGTACATCATTCGTTCGTACGACTTCACGCTCATCAAGACCGCGGCGGCATGCCCGCGCTGTGTGACTACGACGGGGCGTTTGCCTGCGCGGACCGATTCGAGAACCGCGGCGGAGTCTTTTCGCAGGTCCATGATCGGAACAATCCTTGGAAGCTCCATTACAAGTACCCCCTAAGGTACGCTTAAGAATACCTTTAAAGGGGTGATGGATCAACCCTCGCACGGAATGACCCCGAGGATCGGCCAACGGCGGCTGCCTGCTCGAACAGCACATGGATTCTGGGCCACGCACGCCCAATCAGACTCGGGTTCCCAGGCTCCTCGGGCCGCAGTCAGCCCCCGGGCTCTATACTGGCGGCATCCAGCCGAACGTGCCCCAGAATGGATGAAGGTCCCAGTCCGGATCGTTTGTCAGGCGTGTTTGGAGCGATCCGTTGGCGTTCATCCGGTAGATCTCGGCGTTCCCGTCACGCGAGCTCTGGAAGACGATCTGCGATCCGTCCGGCGCCCAGGTCGGACCCCAGTCCCAGTCGGCCGACGTCGTCAGACGCGTGTTCGACGAACCACCGGCCGCCATCTTGTAGATCTCGGAGTTCCCGTCCCTCTCGCTCTGATACGTGATCCAATTGCCATCCGGCGACCACGTCGGGAACGTGTCGGCGTCGGGGTGATTCGTCAGCCGCGTCTGACCGCTTCCGTCCGCGTTCATCGTGTAGATCTCCCAGTTCCCGTCTCGGTACGACTGGAAGACGATCTTCGAGCCGCCGTGTGACCACGTTGGATAGATGTCGTCCTCAGGGCTCCACGACAGGCGGGTCGGATCAGATCCGTCGGCGTTCATGGAGTAGATCTCGGCTCCAAAGTCTCCGGGGAGGACTCCCAAGATGACGAGGCCGCTATCGTCTCGATCGGTCTGGAAGGCGATTTTCGACCCGTCGGGCGACCAGGACGGATACCCGTCCCATGACGGGTCGTCGGTCAGGTTCGTCTGACCCGAGCCGTTGGCGTTCATCACGAAGATCTCCACATTGAACTCGATCACGATCTTCGGCGTGGCGTCGAGGACCGGCGGGCCGATGTTTTCGCGGTCGGTCATGAACGCGATCTTCGTCCCGCCCGGCGACCAGACCGGGAAGTAGTCAGAGTTGAAGTGGTTGGTCAGATTGGTCGGATTCGACCCGTTGGCGTCCATCGTGTAGATCTCGGAGTTCCCGTCTCGGGTCGAAACGAACGCAATCTCCGTTCCGTCGGGCGACCAGACCGCGTGATAGTCATCGTCGGGATCGTTCGTCAGGTTCGTCTGCTGTGAGCCATCTGGGTTCATCACGTAAATCTCGGAATTTCCGCTGCGATTCGTCTCGAAAAGGACACCGCGTAGGACAGTGAACGTCCCGAACCCGAGGAGGGATCCGCCCTGGAGGACCTCAACCGTGACAATCCGCGCGCCTGCAGGCGTCGCCAAGACCGGAATCCGCACGACGATGTTCGTGTCGCTCCACGTCACGATCGTCGCTACGACCCCGTCGAACGTCACCTTCGTGTCGCCCGGCGCGGCGCCGAATCCCTGCCCGACCACCGTCACCGTCGTATGAACCGCCCCGCCGAGCGGGGCGAACCCGAGCGCCGTCACGTCGGGAAACCAGAACCAGTCACAACTCGAGAGGCCGATCGTCGCAAGCAGAACTGCCGTAATGAGTACGCATCTGATCTTCATCGCACACCTCCCGTTCTCGAAACGTCGGTTACGCCATTCGACGTCAATCATGAGTGGAATGTCAAACAGCGAGACAAGAGGATCGCGTGCAAGTCGCTCGTGGCCAGCCCGCGGGTGGCGGCTGGACGCGTGAGGGAAGACTTACTGGAGACCTCTCGATGCTCGGGTACACTGGCGCCTTCGGGAGGACGGTATGACCGATCGAAACAGTGACGTCTTCGACGTGATCGCCAGGCGACGCACGGTGCGGCGTTTCACCGGCGCCCCGATGCCCGAAGAGGATCTGCTGAAGATCCCTGACGAGACCCGCAGGGCGCCGAGTTCGGGGGATCAACAGCCGTGAGTTCCCCGAAGACAAGAGGAGGTCGGATGCTTGAGTGGAAAGAACGGCGACGCAGGCGTGTGCGCGAGCGGCCGTTCCCCCCGGATTGGCGGTCCGTGCTCGA
>CBFCYU010000004.1:0-25217 GCA_965602415.1 uncultured bacterium
TCTCACGTCGGAGTGCGTTGACCTCGTTCTCCGTCAAATCCTTCACGCGGACGTCGGGCGAAATCCCGGTCTCCTCGATGACGTCAGTCGCCCTCGCCTTCCCAATGCCGTAGATGTAGGTCAGCGCAACCTCGATCCGCTTATTGTTCGGCAGATTGACTCCGGCTATTCGCGCCATACGCTCTCCCCTTACCCTTGCCGCTGCTTGTGCTTGGGATTCCGACAGATGACTCTCAGTCGCCCTTCACGGCGGATCACCTTGCACTTAGCACACATCTTCTTGACCGAGCTTCTCACTTTCATGCTTGCCGGGCGTTTCGATCAGCTTTCTCGGTAGACGATCCGTCCCTTGGACAGATCGTACGGCGAGAACTCCACGATCACGCGATCTCCTGTTAGAATCCGGATGTAGTGCTTGCGGATCCGACCGGAGATGTGGCAGAGAACGACGTGCTCGTTATCCAACTTGACTCGGAACATCGAGCTAGGAAGGCTCTCCATGACCTCGCCGCGTTGCCGAATCACGTCCTTTTTCCCGCGTCTCTCATTCGTTGCCACTCCGCCCTGTGTCACCTCCTTGCGTCACAACAATCGCTCCATCTTCTGTCAGCACAATCGTGTGCTCGAAATGCACAGACAATCCACCGGATCCTGTTACGACAGTCCAGTTGTCTGTTTTCACCCTCGTGGGGAGCGGATCTGTCTTCACCATCGGCTCGATGGCGAAGCTCATCCCCGGCTTCAGCCGCACGCCGTTTCCGGGTGGACCATAGTTCGGGATCTGCGGATCCTCGTGCAACGCTCTCCCGATTCCGTGTCCGACGTACTCCTTCACCACGTGAAATCCCCTCGCAGTTACGAAGGATCCGATCGCGTGCGAAATGTCGGACAACCGGTTTCCGATTGTAACTTGCTCAATCCCCTGCCACAAGCTTCGTTCGCCGACTTCGAGCAGCCTGCGCACCTCATCGTCGACCTCGCCGACCGCAACGGTCGTTGCTGTATCGACGTAGAGCCCGTCTCGGACGAGTCCGATGTCGATCGAGAACACGTCTCCGTCGCGAAGTAGCCGATCGTCTGACGGGATCCCGTGAACCACCTCTTCGTTAATCGACGCGTTGATCGTCGCAGGGTAGCCTTGATACCCTTTGAACGCTGGTCGACCGCCGCAGCCCCGAATCAGCTCCTCGGCAAGCCGGTCGAAGTGCGCCGTCGTCCGCCCTGGACGGATATCCCGACAGAGCGTTCGTAGGATCTCCGCCAGGAGGCTGCCGTTTTCGCGCATGACGGCGATGTCCGAGGCCGATTTGAGAGGAATCATCCGGTCAGGATCGCCATGATCTCGGAGGAGATCGCGTCGCTCGATCGCGTTCCGTCCACGTCGCGCAACAGGCCGCGATTCCGATAGTAGTCGATCAGCGGTGCCGTCGAGCGCTCGTACACGTCGTATCGATTCTCGATGACGGCCTGCTTGTCGTCGTCGCGCTGCACCAGCCTTCCGCCGCACGCCGGGCACGTCGACTCGTCCTCCGGCGGGGCGTAGAGCAGGTTGTAGATCACCCCGCACTCCTCGCAAACTCGGCGCGCCGTCAGCCGCCGCACAACCTCTTCGCGAGCGAGCCCGATGTTGATCACGACGTCCAACGGGGTGATCTCTCCGAGCGCCTCGCCCTGCTTCACCGTTCGCGGGAACCCGTCGAGGAGGAAGCCCGTCCCGGCCGACTTGATTCGGCCGCGGATCATGTCGATGATCAACCCGTCTGGGACCAATTCGCCGCGCTCCATGTACGAGTTCGCCGTCCGCCCGAGTTCCGTCGCTCTCGAGACCTCGTCGCGAAGGATGTCTCCAGAGGAGAGATGAACGAGACCGGTGTCCTGGGTGAGCCTCTTCGCCTGCGTCCCCTTCCCAGCTCCGGGCGGACCGAGGAGCACCACGCGCGACAGCATCGCTACCCTCGCCGACCAAGCAGACGTCCGGACTTCGTCAGGCTCTCGTAGTGACGCATAACAAGGTGGGCCTCAATCTGCATCATCGTGTCGATCCCGACACCGACCACGATCAGCAATGACGTCCCCCCGACCAGGAACATGCTCTGCGAACCACTCACCGTCGACAGGATAAACGGCAGGACGGCGACGGTCGAAAGGAAGAGCGCCCCGATCAGCAGCAGCCGGTTCAGGACACTGGTGATGTAGTCGGACGTTGGCTTCCCAGGGCGAACCCCGGGGATGAATCCCCCGGCCTCGCGGATGTTTTTCGCGATGTCGGTCGGATCGAAGACGATCGAACTGTAGAAGTACGTGAAGAAGAAGATCAGCAGGACGTAGGTGATGATGTACCCCAGGCTCCCGGTCTGGACGTACGGCACGATCCAGTTGAGGCTGGGGATCGCGTTGAACAGCGTCACTGGGAGGCTGAGCAGCGCCGACGCGAAGATGACCGGGATGACCCCGCCCTGATTGACCCGCATCGGGAGGTGTGACGTGTGTCCGCCGTAGATCCGGCGTCCCATTGTCCGTTTCGCATACTGGATCGGGATTTTCCGCTGTCCCTGCTGGACCATTGTCATCCCCGCAATGACGACGATCAACAGCGCGATGAACGCCAGTCCCCAGATCGGGTGAACCGTGCCCGTGCTGATGTCAGTCCAGAGCTGCCGGAGGTTGGCCGGGAATCGCGACAGGATGCTGATCATGATGATCATGCTGATCCCGTTCCCGATCCCATTTTCGGTGATTCGCTCACCGAGCCACATCAGGAAGATCGTTCCGGTCGTCAACGAGACGATCGTCGTGACGTAGAACCAGATCCCCGCTCCGGCGGGCATCGCTCCACGAATGAGCGACGTCATCGCCGTGCCCTGCACGATCGCCAGTGCAACCGTCGCGTATCGAGTGTAGGATGTGATCCTTCGACGTCCCTCGCGCCCTTGCTGTTGGAGTTCCTTCAGTTTCGGGATGACCGCGGTGAGCAGACTGAAGATGATCGACGCGTTGATGTAGGGAGTCACTCCCAGGGCGAACAGCGAGAAACGCTGCAACGCACCCCCGGTAAACATGTTGAAGAAGTCGAAGATCCCGCCTGCTTGCTGGGCGAAGAAATTACTCAGCACCGTCTTATCGACGCCCGGGACCGTGATGTGCGTCCCCAGACGGACGATGATGATCGCACCGAGAGTGAACAGAATGCGCTTCCGCAGCTCGGGGACCTTGAACAGGCTGGCAACCTTCTCCCACATCTCTAAACCACCTCGGCCTTTCCTCCTGCGGCTTCGATCTTCCGCTTCGCCTCCGCGGTGAACCGGTGTGCTCGGACGACCAGCGGCTTGGTTAGCTCGCCCCGCCCGAGGATCTTCAGGTGCTCGATCCGTCCCTTCAGGATCCCCGTCTCAAGCAGAGAATCAAGACCGATCTCGGCGTTCGCTTCGAACCGCTCACCGAGGGTGTCGACGTTGACCCACGCATATTCGGTCCGCGTGAAGTTGCGGAATCCCCGCTTCGGGAACCGCATCCAGATCGGTGTCTGACCGCCCTCGAAGCCGAGCCGGACACCCCCGCCGCTACGCGAGTTCTGACCCTTGGTCCCGCGGCCGCTTTCGTGACCGCCGCGGCCGGAGCCGTACCCGCGACCGACGCGCTTCCGGCGATGCCTGCTCCCCTTGGTCGGGCGAAGGTCTTCAATCCTCATTCGCGACCCTCCTGGCCCGCCGCGACTCCGCGCAGTTCCTCGACCTCCCGGCGGCTTCTCAACGAAGCGAGCCCGTTGATCGCCGCGCGCGACAGCGTAAGCGGATTGGTCGTGCCGATTGACTTGCTCAACACGTCGCCGATCCCCGCCAGCCTGCAGATCGCACCCACGGTCGTGCCAGCGATGACTCCGGTCCCGGGATGTGCCGGTTTGAGCAACACGTGCCCGGCCTTGAACTTCCCGATGACCTCGTGGGGGATCGTCTTCTCCTCCATGTTGACGGAAATGATGTTCTTCTTCGCGTCGCGGATCGCTTGCTGGATCGCGCGGGGGATTTCGGTCGTGCTCCCGACACCGACGCCAACTCGACCGTTCTTGTCGCCAACGACAATCGTGACACGGAATCGGAGGTTGCGTCCACCCTTTGTCACCTTGCTTACGCGACGGATGTCAATGATCTCGTTCTCGAACTCGTCGTGGATTCTCAAAATCGCAGTCCCCCTTTGCGACATGCCTCCGCGAAGGAGGAAATCACTCCGTGATACGGGTGGCCGGCCCGATCGAAGACAATCGTATCGATTCCCTTCTTCGACGCCCGCTCGGCGAGGACCGTCCCCAGTCTTTCGGCCGCGACGACGTTCGGTCCGGACACGTCCCCACGGGTCTCCGGATCGAGGGTCGACGCTTGGGCCAACGTTCGCCCGGTCTCGTCATCGATCACTTGCGCGTAGAGGTGTCTCAACGTCTTGGTCACACAGAGGCGAGGGCGCTCGCTCGTTCCACGAATCTTCTTACGGATCCGTCTGTGCCGTTTGAGCCGTTCGGCGGCTCGATCGAATCTTGCCATCGCCTTCACACTCCCTAGACTGCGGCTCCAGGGCCACCGAGCTTACCGGCCTTCTGGATGACCTGTTCGTCCCTGTAGCGTATTCCCTTGCCGTCATACACGTTCGGCTTCCGGAAGGCGCGGATCTCCGCCGCAACCTGGCCGACCTCTTGCTTGTCCGCACCGCGAAGGATGATCTCGTTCGGGTTCGGAAGCTCAGCCTCCACATCCTTCGGGATCTCGTATTCCATCGGCATCGAATAACCCAGATCGAGGATCAGTGTGTTCCCCTGGAGTCGGGCCCGATACCCGAGCCCGCGGACGAGAAGCGTCTTCTCCCATCGCTGCGAGACCCCGTGGACCATGTTCGCCAGCAGGCTCCGGTACAGCCCGTGGAAGGCGCGGTATTCCTTGCCTTCCTTACGCCGCGTGACCGTCACTTCGCCGTCGTTGACGACGATTTCCACTCTGTCAGGGCGGAACGGCTGCTCGAGACGACCGTGCTCCCCCTCGACCGTGAACGCGCTCGCTCCGACGGACACCTTCACGCCGTCGGGAATCGCAATCGGAACCTTACCAACCTTGGACATTGATTCTTCTCCCTACCAGACCTCGCAGAGGACCTCGCCGCCGATCCCGCGTGCCTGCGCCTCTCTCCCCGACAGGATTCCCTGCGACGTCGAGACGATCGCGATCCCCATGCCGGCGAGCGGCTCTGGGATCTCGCCCTTGGCCGCGTAGACGCGGCGACTCGGCTTGCTCACCAAACGAAGCTCACTGATCGCCCGCTTCGCCGCCATTCGCTCACCCTTGTACTTGAGCCGAATGCCCAGCCGCGATTGAGGCTCCTGCTCGATCACTTCGTACCCTTCGATGTATCCCTCTTGCTCGAGGATCCTCGCAATCGACTCCTTCATCTTGGAGTGAGGCATCACCACGTCGGAGTGATAGCGGCTATTCGCGTTTCGTATGCGCGTGAGCATGTCGCCTATCGGGTATGGAATCATCTTCTCCCCTTACCAGCTTGCCTTCTTCACGCCGGGAATCTCGCCGAGGTGCGCCAACTTGCGGAAGCACAGCCGGCAGAGCCCGAAATCGCGGATGTACCCATGAACCCGTCCGCACAGGGTGCAGCGATGGTACGCCCGCGCCTTGAATTTCGGCGTCCTCTTGCACTTCACGATCAGAGATGTTCGTGCCATCTTCGCCCCTTAGTCCTTAAACGGTAGTCCCAGTCCCTTGAGCAGCGCGTATCCCTCGCGATCCGTCCTTGCCGACGTCACGATCGTGATATCCATTCCCTGCGACTTCACGACCTCGTTGTACTCGATCTCGGGGAACGTGATCTGCTCGTTCAGCCCGAGCGTGTAGTTCCCCCGGCCGTCGAACGATCCCGACGACAGTCCGCGGAAGTCGCGGATTCCCGGAAGGACCGAATTGAACAGCCGATTGAGGAATTCGTATGCTCGGTTTCGACGAAGCGTCACCATGCAGCCAATCGGATCGCCCTGCACCAGTTTGAAATCGGAGATCGACTTCTTCGCCTTGGTGACGACAGGCTTCTGACCGGTCATCTTTGCCAGGTTGCTCACCGCGCCCTCGAGCACCTTCGGGTTGTCCTTGTCGCCGACCCCCATGTTGATGGTCACCTTCAACACGCGAGGGATCTCCATCACGTTGGCCAGCTCCAGTTCCTCCCTCAGCTTCGGAGCGATCTCTTCCAGGTATCGTCCACGTAGCATCGTCACTCGAAGATCTCCCCGCATTCTTTGCAGCGGCGCATCTTCCGCCCCTCGACCTCGTCGAACCCGACGCGCGTCGGCTCATCGCACTCGGGACAGATCGGTAGCACGTTCGACATGTGGATCGTCCCTTCGCGTTGAATAATCCCCGGCTGACGGAGGCTCTGCGTCGCACGTTGGTGCTTCGTGATCATGTTCACGTTCTCGACGATGATCCGGTCCTTCTCCGGGATGACCGCGAGGACCCGGCCGGTCCTTCCACGATCGTTCCCCGATACGACCCGAACGCGATCTCCTTTGCGTATCTTCTTCATTCTCGTTCTCCTACAGGACCTCGGGCGCAAGAGAGATGATCCGCATCATCCTCTTGTCGCGCAGCTCCCGCGCCACCGGGCCGAAAACCCGCGTCCCGACCGGCTCCCCTTGGGCGTTGATCAGTACGATCGCATTGTCGTCGAAACGGACGTGCGTTCCGTCCTTCCGGCGATACGGACGGCGCGTGCGTACGATCACGCCACGCACGATCTGTCCCTTCTCGATGTCGCTTGTCGGCAGCCGCTTCCGAACCGATCCGACGACAATGTCGCCGATCTCGCCGACCCGCCGATGAGAGGAACCCAGCACGTTGATGCAACGGACCGCTTTCGCGCCGGAGTTGTCCGCCACTTTGAGCATGGTCTGCATCTGGATCATGGCTAACTCTCCGCCTTCTCGACGATCTCGATCAATCGCCAACGCTTCATCCGACTGAGCGGACGACACTCCTCAATCTTCACCAGATCCCCGATCGACGCTTCTTCGCGCGGATCGTCTGCGTGGAACTTGAAGTGCCTACGCACGTGCTTCCGATACCGCGGATGGAGGCGCCGTTCCTCCGCACGAACGACAATCGTCTGCGTCATGCGATCGCTCACGACCCGCCCGACCTTGATCTTCTTCATCGCGTCGCCTCCTGCGTTCTCTGCCCGATCACCGTCATAACTCGCGCGATGTCCCGTCGGGTCTTCTTCAGTTCGGCCGTGTTGTCGAGTTCTCCGCTCGCACGCTGGAAACGGAGGTTGAACAGCTTCCGCTTCAGCTCCGCCTCCTGCTGCTCGAGCTCGTCGATCGTCAGCTCACGCAATTCCGTCGCCCTCATACCTCGCCCCCCAGCACAATCCGTCGCTTCAGCCGCGTGCGAATCGGAAGCTTGTGCCCGACAAGCTCATGGATCCGCTTCGCCTTCTGGTCAGCGACCCCGGAGATCTCGAACAGGACCGTTCCCGGACGGACAGACGCGACCCAATGGTCGACCGCGCCTTTTCCTTTCCCCATACGCGCTTCTGCCGGGTGCTTCGTGATCGGCTTGTCGGGGAAGACGCGGATCCAGATGCGAGCACCGCGCTGCGTCGTTCGGGCGATCGTCGTTCGGCAGGCCTCAATCTGCGCCGCGGTGATCCAGGCCGGTTCGAGCGACTGGATACCGTACTCGCCAAACTCGATCTGTCCCCCGCGGGTCGCCTTGCCCCTCCGGCGTCCGCGATGCGTCTTGCGGTGCTTCGTACGCTTGGGAAAAAGAAGTGCCATGTCAGGTTACCTCGTCTCGCTGGCTTCGGTGCGGCCGCTCCCCACGGAAGACCCACGCCTTGACGCCGATGTTCCCGTACTTGGTCCGCGCCTCGACCAATCCGTAGTCGATGTCGGCACGGAGCGTTTGCAGCGGGATCCTTCCGTCCTTCATCGTGATCGAGCGCGCGATGTCGCCACCGCCGAGCCTCCCACTGACCTTAATCTTGATCCCCGCGGCGCCGGCCCCCATCACACGCCGCATCGCTTCCTTCATCGCCCGAGCGGGAGCCGTTCGATTCTCGATCTGCCCCGCGATGTCCTGAGCGACCAAGCGCGCCTCGAGATCCGGACGCTCGATCTCCTGGATCGAGATCTTCACCATCCGACCCGTCAGACGCTCCAGGGCTTGCTGAAGCTTCTCGATCTCGCTTCCACCCCGGCCGATGATGATTCCAGGACGCGCAGATCGGATGATGATCGAGACTCGATCTTCCTTCGAGCGCTCGATGTTCACCTCCGACACCGAGGCACGGCGATACCGCTCATACACCAATTCACGAATCCGCCGATCCTCGGCGATGTACTCGGGAGCCAACTTGGGGTTGAACCAATTCGATACCCACTTCCGGTTCACCCCGATTCGAAACCCAATCGGATGGACCTTCTGCCCCATTACGATTCACTCTCCCTGTCGCCCACGACGATCGTGATGTGGCTCGTCGGCCGACGGATGATGTCCGCCCGCCCGTACGCACGGGGCCTCATTCGACGGAGTGCTCTTCCCATGTCGACCGTCGCCTTGACGACAAACAGGTCATCGACATCGACATCGAAGTTGTTCTCAGCGTTCGCGATCGCCGACTCGAGTGTCTTTCGGATCGGCGTCGCCGCTTTCTTGGTCGAGAGATAGACGATACGGAGCGCTTCGTTCACTCCCTTCCCACGAATCACGTCGACCACCAATCGCGCTTTCCGCGCCGAGATGCGTACGTACTTCGAGATTGCCCGTGCTTCCATTTTCCCTCTCCTACGTCAGGCCGGCAGCCCGCTTCTTCTTCATCCCACCGTGGCCTCGGAACGTCCGCGTGGGCGCGAACTCACCCAGCTTGTGGCCGACCATGTTCTCGACAACGTAGACCGGCACGTGGACCTTGCCGTTGTGCACCTTGATCGTCAGCCCGACCATCTCCGGCGTGATCATCGAGGAACGCGACCACGTAGTGATCTCCGCGATGTCTCCCCGCTTCGCACGCTGAACCTTCTTTTGAAGGCTCTCCTTCACGTACGGTCCCTTTTTCGTCGATCTCGGCATTCCTACTCCTTACCGCCGGCCCTTGCCGGCACGGCGCACGATCAGGGCGCTGCTCTTCTTCCGCTTCTTTCGCGTTCGCCCGCCCTTGGCCAACTTGCCGGTCGGCGAGACCTGCGGTCGCCCGACGCGCGCGCGGCCTTCTCCGCCGCCGTGCGGGTGATCGACCGGGTTCATCGCGACACCGCGCACTCGAGGCTTCCGCCCCAGGTGCCTCACGCGCCCGGCCTTCCCGTGCTTGATGTTCTTGTGATCCGGGTTCGAGACCTCTCCAACCGTCGCACGGCACGCCGTGTTGAAGATACGAACCTCGCCCGACGGGAGGCGAATGTGGGCGCGGTTCCCCTCCTTGCCGATCAGCTTCGCCGACGTCCCGGCCGATCGAGCGATCTTGCCGCCGCTCCCGGGGGAGAACTCCAGATTATGGATGATCGAACCAAGTGGAATGCGGGACAGAGGCATCGCGTTGCCGACTCGGATCTCCGCCGTCTCTCCCGCCTCCACCCGCGCCCCAATCTCCAGCTCCATCGGGGCGAGGATGTAGCGCTTCTCTCCGTCGGCGTAGTGCAACAGCGTGATCCACGCCGATCGATTCGGGTCGTACTCACGCGTGACCACGCGCGCCGGAACTCCGTCCTTGTCGCGCGCGAAATCAATCAAGCGGTATCGGCGCTTGTGCCCTCCACCTCGCCATCGGGACGTAATCCGGCCCTGGCTGTTTCGGCCACCGGTCTTCCGGATCGGCCGCACCAGGCTCTTCTCGGGGGCGACGTCGGACAGCCCGCTGAAGTCCGGATGCTCTGCGTGGCGGCGGCCTGGAGATGTCGGTTTGTAACGCTTGAGCGCCATATCGCTTACCCTCCCATGATGTCGATTCGATCACCGGGAGCGAGGCGGACAATCGCCTTTCGCCACCGGGAAGTTCGACCATGGAGCTGACTGAGTCGTTCGCGTCGGGGCTTGCCCTTCATGTTCGCGGTCCACACCTTCTCCACGTGAACCTTGAACAACTCCTCGACCGCCTTCTTGATCTGAATCTTGTTCGCGCCGAGCGCCACCCGAAACGCGTACTTCCGATCCTCCATCTGCTGCCACGTGTTCTCAGTCAGGATCGGTGCAACAAGAACGTCCTCGGGATGTGCGTGCCTCGTCATGTCCGGAACCTCTCCTCCAACTCCTCGACCGCGTCTACCGTCATCAGCAGGTTGTCATGGCGAAGGACGTCATAAACGTTGACCCCCCCGCAGGCGATGCACTTCACCCGGGGGAGGTTGGTGAACGATTTCTTGACCGGTCGATTGTACTCCGCCGAACCGACGACGACCAGCGTGCTGCCCAATAGGCCAAGACGGTCGAGCAGCGCCACGGCAGCCTTCGTCTTCGGCTCTTCGAACCCGATTCGGTCGACCAGAGTCAGCCTCTCCTCGCGGGCACGATCGGACAGCGCGGAGAAGAGCGCTCCCTGCTTCATCTTTCGCGTCAGCTTTGTCTCGTAGGAGCGGGGCTTGGGGCCGAATGTCGTTCCGCCCCCAACCCACAGCGGCGATCGGCGAGAACCCGCTCTCGCCCGTCCGGTCCCTTTCTGGCGCCACGGCTTTCGTCCGCCACCGCTCACTTCACCGCGCGTCTTGGTCGAGTGCGTTCCCTGCCGACGATTGGCAAGCTGCATTCGAACGGCTCGATAGAGGAGATCTTCATTCACCACCGCGCCGAACAAGCGCTCATCGAGCGCCTGGGGCCGGGGGTCGGCTTCCCCGAAGAACTGATACAGCTTTGCCTCAGCCATTTTGCTTCCCCAGTTCGAGAATCGTTCCGCGCGCCCCGGGGGTGGCCCCCTTCAGCACAAGGAGGTTTCGCTCCGGATCGACGCGAAGGACCCGCAGTCCTTTCACCGTCACCCGCCGGGCGCCCATGTGACCGGGGAGCTTCTTCCCCTTCATAACGCGTCCAGGCTTCACGCACATTCCTACCGAGCCGGGGCGGCGATGGAAGTGCGATCCGTGCGACTTCGGCCCACCAGCGAAGTCCCAGCGCTTGACGACTCCTTGAAAGCCGAGCCCCCTCGAGACTCCCGCTACGTCAATCTTCTCGCCTTCGGAGAAAATGTCGACACCGATAACGTCGCCGACGGTGTACTCCTCCGGATTGTCGATCCGAACCTCGAACAGACGGCGATGAGGTGCGACGTCCGCCTTCCGGTAGTGGCCGAGCAGCGGCTTCGTCGTCTTCGACTCTTTCAGATTCCCGTATCCAAGCTGAAGGGCGTTGTATCCGTCGGACTCCAACGTCTTGATCTGCACGACCGTGGACGGCTGTGCTTCGACGACGGTGGCACCAACTGCGTAGTCTTCGACGAACAATTGGGTCATCCCAATCTTGCGCCCGAGGATTCCTTGTGCCATCGTCCGCTACCCTCCGTTGTCTCGTCGGTTCTTAGAGTTTGATTTCGATGTCGATCCCCGTAGGGAGCTCGATATCCATAAGCGAGTTGATCGTCTCCGAGGTCGGCTCCTTGATGTCCAGCAGCCGAGTGTGAATCCGACGTTCGAAGTGCTCCATCGACCGCTTGTCGATGTGCGGAGATCGCAGCACTGTGTAGATGCGACGCTGAGTCGGCAGCGGGATCGGACCAGAGATCTTCGCACGCGTCTCCATCGCCGATTCCACAATCTTGCGGATCGAGCTTTCGACCAACTCGTGATCGTATCCACGCAGCTTGATTCGTATCTTCTCTCTCGCCATGCCTAGTATCCTCTACTCCGAATGATCTTCTCCTTCAACCCCTCAGGGACAAGGTCGTACCCAATCACACGCAACGAGTACGTCGCTCTCCCCTGGGTCAAAGAGCGCAGCCGCGTGGCATACCCGAACGTCTCTGCCAACGGCACCGCCACGCGCAGAATCTGCACGGTCTCCCGCGACAGGAGTTCTCGGATTTCCCCGCGCCTGCGCGCCAGGTCCTCCATCACCTCACCCAGGTACTCTCCCGGGGTAATGACCTCTCCCTCCATGATCGGCTCCAGCAGCTGAAACGCTCGATCGTTGTACGCTTTTCGCAACGCTTCGGAGGTCGCAGCCCGGAACGCAATCTCAGATGAGTCGACCGGATGAGATGATCCACCGAACAAGGTGGCTCCGATATCGGCCAAAGGATACCCGGCCAGCGGTCCGTTTGTCAACGTCGCACGCAGTGCATCTTCGATCGCGTTCCGGTACTCCTTGGGAACCTCTTCCTCCCTCGCCGTGCAGGAGAACTCGATCCCCGATCCGCGCTCCAGTGGCTCCAGTCGGAGACGGACGTGTCCGTACTGGCCTCGGCCACTGGCCTGCTTGACAAACCGCTCCTCGACTTCGAGCGGACGGCCGAGCGTCTCGCGATAGGCCACCTGCGGCTGCCCGACGTGGACGGGGAGATTGAACTCCTCGCGGAGTCGCCGCACGAGCACCTCGAGGTGGAGTTCTCCCATCCCGGCAATGATTGTCTGATTCGTCGATTCGTCGACGCGAACGTGAAACGTCGGGTCCTCCTGTGCCAGTTTCGTCAATCCGTCCATGAGATCGTCGAATTCCGCCTCGGTCCGCGGCTCGACGGCGACGAAAACAACCGGTTCGGGAAACTCGATCTTCTCCAGCAGAATCGGCGCCGACTTGTCGCACAGCGTGTCCCCCGTGGCGATCGGCTGCGACCCGACGATCGCCACGATGTCTCCCGCCCGCATCGTCTCGATCGAGCTGCGCCGGTTGGCGTGCATTCGAAAGATCTTCGTCACTCGCAGCCCCTTGCCCGCCGACGCGTTGTACGCGTGACCGCCGACCGTGGCACTGCCCGAGTAGACGCGCGTGAACACGAGCCGCCCCGCGTACCGATCGGTGACGACCTTGAACGCCAGGGCGGAGAACGGTTCCGCTGGATCGGCACGCCGCACCTCGGAGCCATCAACGCCGCGGATCGGCGGAACATCGATCGGGGCCGGAAGGTAGCGGATCACCGCGTCGAGCAGAGGCTGGATTCCCTGATTCTGAAAAGCCGAGCCGCCGAGCACGGGGACGAGCCCTTCCTCGATGCACCCGCGACGAAGCGCTTGGTGGAACAGCGCGGAGGGGACATCATCCCCAGCGAGGAACAGCTCCATCACCCGGTCGTCGATCTCGGCAACCCGTTCCAGGGCCGTCTCCCGCAGCCGTTCGCATTCGGCTTCCATCTCGACCGGGACTTCGCTCCGAGTGAATTCCGCCCCGAGGGACTCCTGATCCCAAGTGAGCAGGTCGCCCTCGATGAGATCGATCAGCCCCAGAAGTCGCCGATCCTCGTCACGATATGGAAGAGTGAGGGGAACGGGACGAACTCCGAGGCGCTCCTCGATCATCAGGACGGTTTCGAAGTAGCTCGACTCAACCCGATCGAGCTTGTTAACGAACGCAATCCGGGGGACCTTGTACCGATCGGCTTGTCGCCAGACGGTCTCGGACTGGGACTCGACCATCTCGACACCGGAGAAGACCACCACCCCACCATCGAGAATCCGCAATGCCCGCTCGACCTCGGCGGTGAAGTCAACGTGGCCCGGTGTATCGATGATGTTGATCGTGTGGTCCCGCCACGGGCACGTCGTCGCCGCCGACGTGATGGTGATCCCTCGCTCCCGCTCCTGGGCCATCCAGTCCATTTCGGTGTCACCCTCATGGACCTCGCCCATCTTGTGAATCTGGCCCGCGTAATAAAGGATCCGCTCCGTCGCGGTGGTCTTCCCCGCGTCGATATGCGCCATGATGCCGATGTTGCGAATCTTCGCTAGCTCCACCGTCGCGACATCTGCCATGGCGCCCTCACTTCGGCGTTCGGAGACCTGACTCGGCGAAAGGGGACCCTACCAGCGGTAGTGCGCGAATGCCTTGTTCGCCTCAGCCATTCGATGGGAGTCGAGGCGCTTGTTGTAGGCCTTGCCCTCTTTCCGTGCGGCATCGAGGATCTCCGCCGCCAGGGAGTCGGCCATCGTATTCTCGCCCCGCTCTCGCGCCGCCCGGACGATCCAGCGCAACGCAAGTGCGACCTGCCGGTCCGCCGGGACCTCGTATGGCACCTGGTAGTTCGCACCGCCGACGCGGCGCGTACGAACCTCGAGCCTCGGCGAGCAATTCGTTACGGCCTCGCTGAACGTTTCAAGCGAAGAGGATTCGCTCCGTTCATCGACGATCGCCAATGCGGAGTAGACGACGCGTTGTGCGATCGACTTCTTCCCCTCCTGCATGACATAGTTGGTCAGCTTCGCAAGAAGCTTGCTGTTGTACTTCGTATCGGGGATGACATCCCGCCCGGGTATCTTCATGGCGCTCTCCTAGTTCCCCTGCTTCGCCCCGTACTTCGAGCGACCCTGCCGTCGGCCTTCGACCCCTTCGGCGTCCAAAGTCCCCCGAACCACGTGATAGCGGACACCCGGCAGGTCCTTAACACGCCCACCTCGGACCAACACCATCGAGTGCTCCTGAAGATTGTGCCCTTCTCCCCCGATGTACGCCGTGACCTCTTTGCCGTTGCTGAGACGTACCCGGGCGACCTTCCGAAGCGCGGAGTTCGGCTTCTTCGGGGTTCGCGTGGTGACACGCGTGCAGACCCCACGCCGCTGCGGACACGAATCAAGCTGAGGCGCCTTCCTTTTCTTCGTCTTGGGCCTTCGGCCCTTGCGAATCAACTGGTTTATCGTTGGCATCTTCTCTCCTGAGTTGGAGCGAATTATAGGTTCCGCTCCAGCGACGTTCAACCTCGCCTTACTCCGCCTTCTCCTCACCGATCGCGATCGGCTCAGCCTTTGCTAGGAGCTCCTCCGCGACGTCGCCCTCCGCATCCTCCGATTGATCGTAGAACGCGAATCCAGTCCCGGACGGGATTCTCTTGCCCACGATGATGCTCGGCTTCAATCCGCTCAGCTCGTCGACCTCGCCTCGCAGGGCCGCCTCGGAGAGGACCTTCGTCGTCCGCTGGAACGACGCGGCGGAGAGCCATCCCTTCGTCTGTAGCGCCGCCTTTGAGATCCTCAGCAGCTCCCGTTCCCCGTCGGGCAGCTGCTTCTCGACAATCGGAACCTCGACGGTTTCGTCGTCTCGATCGACACGGACGAGCTCGATTTGCATCCGCCCTGCCCTCACGATCGCTTCCTGAGTCAGCGGCTCGCCGGCCGTTGCGATAATGTGGCCGCCGATCGCGATATCCTCGGCCAACTCGCTCCCGATCACTTCGTTTCGCAGCCTCTCGGCCTCCGCGTTCCAGGCAACGAGGTCCCGGATCTCCTTGCGAAACTCCTCCAGCGTGACCAGGTCGCCGATCAGGAACCGCGAGTCTCCTCGATCGATGATCCGAACGTTGTTGAGGATCTGCCGGATGATCACCTCGAGGTGCTTGTCGTTGATGTCGACGCCCTGCTGCTTGTAGACCTTGTGAATCTCGCTCATCAGGTACTGCCGAGCCTTCTGCACCCCGGCCGCTTCGAGGAGCGTGTGCGGAGCGACGACACCCTTGGTCAGCAGATCCCCTTCCTCCACCTTGTCCCCGACGCGGACGGTGACCGCCTTGTCGATCTTCACGACGCTCTGCGGCTGAAGGTGTACCGTGGCAATCCCACGTTTCTTCTCGATTGAATCGACACGTACCTGCCCCTGGTGCGAAATCTCCAGTGCAACGAGCTGCTCCCCCGCCTTCACCGAGTCCCCGTGCCGCTTGAGCGGCTTCAGATCGCTCGTCAGCGGGATCCGCAGCGCCAAGCCGTCCGGGTTGTAGACGACGATCCGATCGGGCAGGACCTGCGCGACGCCCTCGCTTTCCGCTGCGATGAAGATCGGCTTCGATCGGGAGGTGATCTGATCTCCCTCTTGCACCATCGTCCCCGAATCGACCATCAGGCGCGCGCCATAGGGAATCTCGTGTTCGACGGTGCCCCCGTCTTCATCGACCAGCACGAACACGCGATCCTTGTCCTCCGACAGCCGGACCGTTCCACGGCGATCGGCGGTGATCCCCTCAACGTTGAACCGCTCGGTCAGAGCGTCCCCCTCGGAGACGTGGTCACCGGATTCGACCTTCGGCCGCGCGACGGGCGGAAGAGGATGGGATCGGTCGCCGTTCGCCACATCGATGACAAGCAGCTCCTGCCCACCCTTCGCCACGTCGACGAAGACGACCTCGCCAGTGCACGGGCTCGCCGCGTCGATCAAAGCATCAGCGCTGATTTCGTCGCCGACCTCGGCCTTCACCAGGCCCGAAGGAAGGCGCGCCGTCCGGAGGTCTCCGGTTACTTCCACTTGATCCTCTCCCGTGGAGGCCGTTGTGATGTCAGTCACATAGCCGTCAAGCGGTGAGAGCCCGGCTTCGCCGCTCTTGATCGTCTTCCGGGCTTCGAACAGCTCCTCGGCCCGCGGGAGACCTTGGGTGATATCTTCACCAGCGACCCCGCCGGTGTGGAACGTCCGCATCGTCAGCTGCGTCCCCGGCTCCCCGATCGACTGCGCGGCGATGACGCCGACGGCCGTCCCCATTCCAACCGGGAGGTGGTTGCTCATGTCGTACCCGTAGCAGAGCTGGCAGATCCCGGTAGCCGTTTCACACGTCATCGCGGAGCGGATTACGATACGCGGACGCACTCGAAGCGTCTTGATCCCCGCGTTCTTCACCGCCTCGATCTGACGGGGAGCGATCAGTTCGTCGGCCTTCATGATCACCCGTTGCGTCTTCGAGTCTCTGATCTCCTCGACGGTCTTCGTCCCGATCACCCGTTCCCGTTGCGCCGGACTGCGAAGCGGCAGCTCGCACTCGAGTCGGCCGACGTGCGTCGCGATCTCCTGAGTGATCCACTGATTCGCCTCGACGAGGATCTCTCCGGTGCTCGGGTCGACGACCGGCTGCGCGGTGACGCGTCCGTAGATGCGGTCCTCGATCGTTTCCATGACCTCGGTTCGGCTGAACCGCAACGGGTCGATGTCGATCCCCTGCGTCGTCCCGCAATCGAGTTCCAGGATGATCGTGTCGGACGAGGCGTCAACGAGCCTCCGTGTGAGGTACCCCGAATCGGCCGTCTTGAGCGCCGTATCGGCGGCTCCCTTGCGCCCTCCGTGGGTGGAGATGAAGTACTCCAGCATGTCCAGCCCCTCGCGGAAGTTCGAGATGACCGGGCGCTCGATGATTTCGCCCGAAGGTCCGGCCATCGGTCCACGCATGCCGCAGAGCTGCTTCACCTGATCCGGGCCGCCCCTCGCCCCGGAGGTGACGATTCCGTAGACGGGGTTGAACCGATGTTGCCGAAGGTTCTCCATCGTCGCGCGTTCGACGTCGTCGACGGTACGTCTCCAGATGCGGATGACCGCGCCCCGGCGCTCTTCCTCCGTCGACAGACCCATCCGGTACATCGTCTCGATCCGCTGCACCGCGGCGAGCGATTCGTGGACGATCTCTCCTTTCTCCGCCGGGATCAAGCAGTCGGGAAGAGAGATCGTCAATCCGGCTTGCGTGGCGTGGCGGAACCCGAGTTCCTTGAGCCTGTCGAGAACCTCGGACGCCATCTCCCAACCGAAGCGGTGGTAACACTCCATTACGATGCGCTTGATCGCGCGACGGTCCATGACGATCCCGTAGTCGCGGATCTCTTCGGGGAGATTCAGGTTCAGTTCCGCCCGCCCCAACGTCGTGTTGATCCGCTTCCCGTCAATCCGGATTACGACCGGGCTGTGAAGCTCGATGATCCCTTCCTCGCACGCCTTCCGCGCCTCGTCGATGTCGCGGAACGCCTTCCCGGCTCCCTTGCCGTCTTCGACCTCGATCGTCAGGTAGTAGTACGCGTAGACGGGATCCTGCGTCGGAAGGCTGATCGGTTCTCCGTTCGACGGGGAGATGATGTTCCGCGGTGCGGCCATCAGAGTTCGAGCCTCGGCGATCGCCTCCTTGGAAAGCGGGAGATGCACCGCCATCTGATCGCCGTCGAAATCGGCGTTGTACGGGGGACAGACGAACGGGTGGATGTGGATCGCCTCGCCGTCGACCAGAACCGGCTCGAACGCCTGCATCGAAAGACGGTGCAGCGTCGGAGCCCGATTCAGCAAGACCGGATGATCCTTGATCAGCCGATCTAGGATGTCCCAAACCTCGGGCATCTCTCCCATCATCGCTCGGTTCTTGATCTCGTCGAAGTCGGAGAACGTCGTCGTCTCCAGATAGTGAAGGATAAACGGCTTGAACAGCTCCAACGCCATCTTCTTCGGGAGGCCGCACTGATGAAGCTTCAACGTCGGATCGACGACGATCACGGCCCGGCCGGAGTAGTCGACACGGCGGCCGAGAAGGTTACGCCGCAGTCGGCCGTGCTTGCCATGAATCCGCTCGGAGAGAGACTTCAACGGTCGGTTGTCCCGGCCGCGGATCGGGCTCTCCTTCTTCTCGTTGTGGATGAGCGCATCGACCGCTTCCTGCAGCATGCGGCGCTCGTTTCGAAGGATCACTTCTGGGGCGCCCATGTCGATCAGCTTCTTCAGGCGGTTGTTCCGATTGATGATCCGGCGATAGAGGTCGTTGAGGTCGGTCGTGGCGAACTTACCCCCCTCGAGCTGGATCATCGGGCGCAGATCGGGAGGGAGGACGGGAATGACTTCCAGGATCATGTCCTGCGCGTTGTTCCCTGAGGCTCGAAGCTGGTCGACGATCTCCAGGCGGCGGATCAGGCGCCGCTGATTGCCGACCGCTGTCTCGCGGTGGAGCTGCTCCATCAGCGAGCGATGCAACTCGTCGAGATCGATCCCACCGAGCAACCCTTTGATCCCCGCGGCGCCAGTCTCGGCGATGAACCCCTCGGGGTAGATCCGATTGTAGGCCCGTATCTCCAGGAAGGTCAGGCGATCACCGATGGCCAACGGGACCTTCGGATCTCTGATTCGGGTCACCAGGAACACGAGGCTATCGAGGATCTCCTGGTCGAGGACAACGCCCTGCACGGACGCTCCGTACCGATCGACCAGCATCTCGAACCCGGTCCTCGAGCAGAGCTCGCCAACAGGCCGCTCCGCGATGACCGTTCCCGCCTCAATGTCGTCTCCCTCCTCAACCAGCACGTCGACATCCCCGACCAACGGATACTCCACGGAACCGATGACCACCGAAACAGCCTTCTCGCCGTTCGTAAGCAGGCGATCCTCGATCGTCACCCGGCCGCCCTCTTCGGCGAGGACTTTGGGAGCGTTCTCCACGTAGGACGCCGGTTCGACTTCGAATGCGAATTCCCTGGACAGGACGTCCACTTCCGACGTATGCAGCGTCTCCTTCGGGCGGATCTCCTTGCAGTCAGAGGAGGTAACGATATACAGCGCCTGCTCGATCGGCTCCGTCTCGTAGTAGGCGATTCGCTGCAGCTCGCGCTTCTTCATCCCGAGCAGCCGGCTGAGCAGGCTCGATACTCCTTTGAGAAACCAGAAGTGAACGACCGGACTGGCTAGCTGGATGTGGGCCATGTTGACCCGGCGAACGGACGAGTCGGTCACCAGGACGTGGCATTTCTCACACGTGATCCCCTCGTATTTCTTCCCCTTGTACTTCCCGCAAGCGCACTCGTAGTCGTTGGCAGGACCGAAGATCTCTTCCGCGTACAAGCCCCCTCGTTCGGCGCGGTGCGTCCGGTAGTTGATCGTCTCGGATTCGGTGATTTCACCGTGAGACCAATTCAGGATGACGGAAGGGGGAGCAAGCTGCAGCTTCACACGTTTGATGTCATCGCCCGAGATCACTCATCTCACCTCATTCGATGCAACGGGTCTGATTCGCCAACTTAGGCGAGGGGGGTGTCAAGATCGGCCCTCAACTCAGTGGCACCACGGATGTCAACGGAGGGCGACTAGTTCTCGCCCTGGAACTGGGCTCTTGATGCCGCTGCGGCCGTTTCGCTCTTCGTGCTCCTTGACTTCTTCTCGCGCTCCTTGCTCCGGTAGTCCGTCGAGTAATAGCCACTCCCTCTGTAGATCACCCCAATTCGAGGTAGAAGACGGTCCGCTTCTCTTCCACAGCAGCTTGGGCAGCCGATCTGCGGAGACGTCCCGTTCTGGTGAAGAACCCTGAATGTCTCCCCGCAGGTCCGGCATTCGTAACGATAAAAGGGCATAGAGAACCCCTTCCCTTCTCGGGGTTTCACACAAATCAGTCTTCGTGACCCGCAGATCGCTTCCCCACGTGCCACAACCTACTCACGCAGGAGTATAGCAGCCACACACACGATTTCAACCAACCAGCACCTCTTGTTCGACAGCAAGCGGGATCATCTCGACGGATTCAAGGTGTGCGATCTCATCCGGGCTGTCAAACGGACTCGTGTTCAGCAGAAGCGTTTCGTCCTCGTTCTCAAGTCGATAGTAAATCGGGACCGCCTCCGTCCGCTTTGGGCCCGCGAACGTCGCCGTGATTCGCGCCGCCAGCCCGACGATCGTCTGTTGTTCTTCCCGCCCCTTCTCATTCCAACTCGTGCGCACGAGGGTCATCGGCCCGTGCGGCGTCGCCGGATAGACCCGCAGATCCTGCGGCAGAAAGAGATTCTGTAGATCCCGCTTCTCGCGCTCATCGCGGGCGAGAACGATCTTGACATCAGGGTGAACCTTATAGTAAAGCGGGAAGTCCAGCAGATGAAGGGCGTTGAGCGTGAACCCCGCCTCTCCGAACAGACTCGCCACGCGCTCGCCGAAACCGGGGGTCATCAGCTTGCACCGATGGCAACAAGCCAGAGGGTCTGCGACCTCCAGGCCGACGTCTTCCGCGAGCTTCGTCAGAACCGCACGACCGCTACCGCTACGCGATCCCTTCCCATCTTGATCACGGTCGACCCACTTCTCCAATCCACGAGCCCTCCCCCGCGACGCGCCGGCACAGAGCGGGCGGAGGATCCGTCCGGCAACGCCGAGGTTCTCAGCGATGCCTCGAATCTGTCTGGCAGTCAGCTGATTTGCACCAGGGACATCTCCCGACACGAGGTATTCCGCTCCGATCCGTTCCATGTACCTCGCGGCCTTGGCGAACAACACCGAACGGCAATTGTAGCAGCTGAGCGAGAGCGAAAACTCTCCTTCATCGGTGACCTCAACGAGCCTCCGATACTCCTTCTTGATTGACTGCGTTCGGAATATGGCGTGAGGCCATTCGGTCTTCACTAGCTGTCGTAGGTCCTCGAACTCTCTTGAGAACGGCGACCGGAAGTAGAGTAGGTATACACAATCGACATCCGGATGCTGTTCGACGATACGGGTAGCGACCCGACTCGCCAAGCTTCCGGAAAACAACGATAAGACTTTCGCCACGCCCTTACCCTACCCCCACTGCTGTCTACATCCGAGGTTCGATCAGCCCGAAGTTACCATCACGGCGATGGTAGATGATCGCAACTTGATCGGTCTCCGAGTTGACGAAGACCAGAAAATCCTTCTCGATCGCATCGAGCTGCAGCGCTGCCTCTTCAGGAGACATCGGTTTCTGGAAGTATGCCTCAGTGCGGATGATCTGATTTCCGTCCGCACTGTCCTCTGTAGTCATCGCAGCCTCCGCGGCTGCTCCGCCCCGGTCCCTCACCTCGTGGAGCTGATCCTTGAACTTCACCAGCTGGCGGCGTAGTCGATTGATTGCCTTGTCGATCGACGCGTACATGTCGCCCGACTCCTCCCGTGCGCTGATGAGCTTTCGATTCGTCAAGTGCGCGTGAAAATCGGCAATCTGCCGTTCTTTCTCCACTGAAAGCACGACATCGACACTGACGATCCGGTCGAAGAACCGCTCAAGAGCTTCCGTCTTCTCGATGACGTAGGTTCGAAGTGCTTCGCTGGCGTCGGTGTGCCGCTCCGCGATTTTGATCTTCACAGCTTCCTCCTTCCAACGAGATTGTAGCAGAAACGGAGGGAATGGTCAATGGAGTCGGAGCCTGCAAACGCTGAACTTGTCTAGGTATGCGCGTTATCCGAGCGCGGCGAGTCCCTGTCGGAGCAACTGCGTCACAAGGTGGAGTCCGGCGCTCCCGATGTCGGGCTGATAGACCCCGAACTCCGTGTTGACGAACGCCCGCAGTGTCCCTCGGTAGTACACGCCGTCGGTTCTTCGCTCTCGGCAGATCAACCCCGCTTCCAGGAGCTCGCGTGGGGGTTCTTCCTCGATCATCTCCGGCGCACAGCTCGTCCACGCCGAGATCTGATTCACAGAGTACGTCCCCGGCGCGTGCCCGATTAGGAATCCCAGGAGCCGGCGATGCGCGAGTTCCCTTCGCCCAATCCGCGCAATCAGACGGTCGATGTGGCGTAGGACCGCCGGTGGAAGCACGTCCGGCGTTTGCTCGTCTCTAACCTCGATGATCGTCTCGACGGCCGCCGACCGCTCCTGAGCCTGGCGCGCACTCGGCTCCGGCTCCTCGCGGATCATCACCGGGCGATACGACCCGTACGGCAGCGAGGCCGACGTCGCGGCCACTCGCGACGGAAGCACCGGCACGACCGAAGACGGGAGCTCGAGTTTGATGTATCCGAGGGTCCTCGCCACCTCTTCGAGTTCGGCGATCCGCTCGTCCTTCGAAGTAAGTGCCTCCTCCAACCGCGTGATCCGAGCCTGCAGCCCGTCGTCTTGTGCACTCTTTCGCTGTTTTCCGCTCCGTGCCTTCTCGATCGCCTCGATGATCGACTCGCTCACTTTCTTCAGCTCCGGCGATTCGACCGATTCCAGCGAGGGGGTGAACCCGGCGTGGAAAGTCTCCCGCTCGCGGACGTAGATCGGGAGGATCCTGTCCCCATTCATGTAGATGCAGTCTCCCGTGTCGAGCGAGCTCACGATTTCCTTCACTTCGCTCTTCCGCCACGGGAGAAGCTCGCCGTAGACGCGCATATCGACCTCGTGGACGACCCGATGAAGGAACAGCATCCCCGCCTGGCTGAGCACGTCCTTGTCGACCTTGGCGCTCCGCTGGGAAACGATGATGCCGCCCAGCCCACGCTTCCGTCCCCGAAGGGCGATCCGCGCAATCATCTCTTTCAACTCCGTCCTGACGCCCTGCGGGATGAACTCATGGGCTTCCTCGATCCCGATGATGTACGGACGGCGGAGCGTTCCCGCCAGATTCCAAAGGCTCGACAAGTACGCCTTGAGCAGCTCAGTCCGCTCGTCGGAGAGGAAGCCGCTCAGATCGAGGACCACCGGGACGTTCTCCTCCATGCTCACCTGCGCAATCTCGCCGGCGCAGTCCGCATCGATCTCGATCTCGACCCCATCACCCGTCCCGACAACGAGGACTTCGTACTTCTCCTTCAGACCGAAGTACTCCCCTTCGATGTCAACAATCGACATCGGATAGCGGTGGCGAAGGAGCTCCTCGAAAATGACCCCAGCCGTGTTCGATTTCCCGGAACCGCGGATCCCGAGGATCGCAACGCACTGCCCGATGATCTCATCGAGGTTGAGTTCGAGATCGCTACTGATGTCCAACGTCGGTCCCATCGGGATCCCTCTCCGCATCGCGTGATGGGTTGACGGTAGCCGTCCGGTATGGCTACGGCCAGGGCGGCTGTCCCGTTACGGGCTCTCGTACGTCTTACCGTTGTGCTCGGCGATCAGCTCCCGCGCTTCGGCGATCGCTTCTTCGTGCGTCGCGATCTGCCCGGCCAGAATCCGATCGTGCAGAGTGCTCAGGATTGAGCCAAGCCGCGGCCCCGGGTTCACTCCGAGCGCCATTAGCGAGTGCCCGTCGACGATCTCGCGGGCTCGCTGCAGTCCGCAAACCAGGTCGATGTGCTCGATAACGTCCAGCGTCTCCTGCAGGATCGGCGCCCATCCGGAGGACCGGTGGGCACTCGCCTCGCAGTCCGCGACGAGCACCTGCAGGAGCTGGAAGAAGAACGGGAATCGCTCGCTCGAGCTCTTCTTCGTGGGGTCTTCCCCCTCGCTAACGAACCGGACCTGCTTGCCGCGGCCCATCTGCGGAAAGTCGGCGATTCTCATGTGGTGCCGCACGAAGTAGTGAAGTCGGAAGACGTTCAGGCGGTTCAGTCGCAGCCTTCGCCCGACGTCCCTCGCGCTGCGGGCGCCGATGGCGCAATGCCCACCCATGTTCTCTCCACCGCTCCGCTGCAAAGCGTTGGGCTTCCCGATGTCATGAAGAACGACGGCCAACTTGGCAATCGGATCGCGGACGAACGCGTCGGCGACGCGAACGGCGGCCAGCGTGTGCACGAAGACGTCGCCTTCGGGATGGTACGCCTCCGGCTGTGGGACCCCCTTGCACGCGGTGAGTTCCGGGAGGATGGGACCGAGGAGGCCCAGTTCGTCCATCAGCGCCAGACCCTTCGCCGTCCGGCACGTGCCGAGGATCCGGACAACCTCCTCCCCGATTCGCTCGTTCGAGATCGCCAGGATCTTCTCCGCACAGGCCGCAATCGCCGCCGCCGTCTCATCGTCGATCTGTCCGTCGATCTGACAGGCGAAGCGAATCGCGCGAAGCATGCGAAGGTAGTCCTCCGCGAACCGGGTCGTTGGATCCCCGATTGCCCGGATTCGCGACGCGGCGAGGTCGGCCGCACCGCCGACCAGGTCGATCACGTCCCCGTCCGCCGTCGCCGCGAGCCCGTTGATCGTCAGGTCCCGCCGTTGGACGTCTCCGGCCAAGTCGCGCACCAGCTCGACCTTTCCCGGCCATCGACCGTCGTACTCCCCCTCGACGCGGAAGGTCGCCACTTCGTACGAGCGGCCGTGCGGTCCGACGATCAGGAGTACTCCGAATTCCTCGCCGAGCCCGATGATCGGCCGATCGGGAAAGACCTGTCGGATCTCGTCGGGAAGCGCCGAGGTCGCGATATCGATGTCGTCCGGCGGGAAGGCGACAGGCCGCCCCATCTCGAGTAGCAGACCATCCCGCACAACCCCGCCGATCAGCACAGCCTCGTGCCCGGCTCGTCGAAGGCGCGAGAGGATGACCTCCACATAGGGATGCGCGGAAATGACCGCGCCAACGTCGATTCGATCCAACCCGATCATGACACGGCCGACTATACCGGCTCGCTTGTACCCGCTGCAACTGGCATTTGTCCTTGATGATCTCCTGCCCAATCGGACGATGGTGGAGCACA
>CBFCYU010000005.1:0-24529 GCA_965602415.1 uncultured bacterium
ACACCTCCGGGTTCTTCTTCAGCGGAACCGCCTTCTCCGTCGGAACGTATTTCCCCGGCTCGCGGGCGGACTCGGCGGGAATCGAGGTCTCCCACCGGCTACGGCTGACGGCTCTCTCCCTCAGCGTGTCGCTGCGACACGTCTGGGACAACGTGCTCGGTGATCCGCTCGCCACCACGCTGGTTCAAGACAATCTCGGGATCAACCTGACGACAACGCCACTGGAGGATGGTCCCACGCTCGGCTCAACGATCGAGTTCACCTGGGACCGATACCCGCACCTCAGTCTGAAGAACGAGATCGGCACGCTCTTCGCGGTCAGTCTGACGGAAACCGACGGCGTTTTCCCGTATGGGTTCTCCGGGAAGATCACCGACCAGATCGATCACGTCCTTGGCACCCACGTCCGCCGGTCGACGTTCAGTGAGGGCGCCGGGCTGTCGGTCGACTCGTTCTATCTGTTCCTCAAGTTAACGCAGGAGAAGCAGGTCGACCTGATCAGCGATCTCCTCCTTTCCGCTTCCTCCGACGTCAGCCTTCGATTTCGGCCCGAAGGCTCGCTGCACGAAGCGTCGATCGCCTTCGGGAACACGCTTGACGCATTCGATCTGTCCGCTTCCCTGTACATCCGATTCGTCGAGGACCTCGACATCGTGTTCGACGGCTCCATCTCGTGGGATCGCATCGACTCGGCTTCCGTCTCGTTCGGCTGGGGGATCAGCCTGAACGCGAACGTCGAGATCCCGATCCCCTTCTTCGTTACGAAGGGGCAGATCGAGGGACGGGTGTTCATCGATCGGGACGGTGACGGGACATACGGGACCGCGGACCGACCTCTTGGCGGGGTCATCGTCACCACCGGCAGAGGCGAGGCATCGACAAACACCGACGGTCTGTTCCGATTCAATCCGGTGTACCCAGGAGCCTACACCCTGACAGTTCGCCAGCTTCCGGCGGACGCGGCGGCCGGCGAGCCGATCGGCATCGATCTCGTCGCCGGCCGGACCGAGTGGGTGGACGTCCCGTTGGCACCAGTCGTCGTCGTCGCCGGAAGGCTGTTCAACGACCAGAATCAAGACGGGATCGCGGACGCGGACGAGGGAGGCTTCGCACAGGTCCGCGCCGTGCTGAGCGACGACGGGGGCGTCGTCACCGACGCGTACACCGACCTCACCGGCGGATACAGCTTCCCCGGCGCGATGCCTGGGCGATACTCGATCGCCTTCGACCCCGCGACCCTCCCCGACCGATTCGTCTTCACGACCGCTGAACAGGTAGCGATCGACGTCACGGCCGAGGCACCGCCCCCGATCATCCTCGGCGGGTTCATCCGTCCACGCGAGGTGATCATCACCTTCCAGCCGCCGACGGCCGACTTCGTCCGCATTCCCGAATCCCCGGTCGCGACCGAACCGATCACCTTCGACGGCACGCTCTCGTTCGACTTCGACGGTCAGATCGTCGCCTACGAGTGGGATTTCGACGCCGACGGCGCGACCGACGCGACCGAGGCCGTGGCGGAACACACGTTCCCCGTGCCGGGGACCTACGACGTCTCCCTGACCGTCGTCGACGACAGCGGGGCCAGCGACACCGTTACCCTCCCGATCGACGTGCTCGGTGAAGCCGTCGACGTCCCGCAACCGACCACCGTTTCGGCATTTCAGCTGCCAATCGCCGACTTCGCGTTCATGCCGGCCTCACCGATCGCCGGGGAGACGATCCAGTTTGATGGGACCCTCTCCGGCGACTTCGACGGGGACATCGTCTCCTACGCGTGGGACTTCGACGGAGACGCGACGACCGACGCGACCGGCCCGATCGCGACCTACGTGTTCCCTGAGGCAGGAACCTTCAACGTCTCGCTGACAGTGACCGACAACAGCGGGAATACCGACACCGTGTCCGTCTCAATCGAAATCGGAGGAGAATCGGATGGGAAAGCGGGCGACGCGCCGGCGGTCGGGCTCCCGGTTGCCGGGTTTCGCCAGTCGCCGGCGGAGCCGATCGCCGGGGAGCTGGCCCTCTTCAACGGGACGTCCTCCCTCGATCCGGGCGGACAGATCGTCGATTTCGCGTGGGACTTCGACAGCGACGGGCAAGCAGACTCGACGGCTCCCCTCGCGGAGCACACGTTCGCCGAGGCCGGTACGTTTACCGTTTCGCTCACCGTGACCGACAACGACGGGAACGTGGACACGATCGCCGCGATGATCACCGTGCTGCCGCCACCGGCGGACGAGGACAGCGGCCCCTCGTCCTTCCAGCCCCCGGTCGCCGACTTCGCCTACATGCCCGCATCGCCGAACGCCGGCGATGCCGTGCTGTTCAACGGGACGTTCTCAACCGATTTCGACGGCGACATCGTTTCGTTCGCGTGGGACTTCGACGGCGACGGCGCCATCGACTCGACCGACGGCCTTGCCGAATACGCCTTCACCGCACCGGGGGTCTACTCGGTCTCTCTCACCGTGCGCGACGACGGCGGAAACTCCGACACCGTCACGATATCGATTGACGTCGACCCGTAGGCACCTTCCTCGCCGCCGGCGGCCGGTCTCTCGCATGACATGCCGGCACAGCCGCTGGCCAGCGAACTCCTCATGTCCGGCGGAGCGCTGCCAGTCGACTTCGACGGCATCCCTGTTGCCCGCACATGGGATTCCTACGGCGACGGCGCCTTCGATTCCACCGACGGGATCGCTAAGCTCCTCTCCCCGAGCCCGGCCTCTGCAGTGTGTCGCTCAGGGTCACTGACGACAGAGCGATCAGCGAGGCCGACGCGTAGCCTCTCACCATCGAGGAGAACCGGCGCTCTACGCATGCCGGCCTCACGGCTTGTGAGCCCCGCGCACAGCAGATACAATGATTGTCTAGACCAGGACGCAAGTCTGGAGGGCTAACGACCCAATGGGTGCGGGTACGGGGAGGCGGCATCCGTTCGCTGCATGGTGGCCATTGTTCTTCGTCGCAATGCTCGTCGCGGCATTGATCGCCGAGCGCGTCCTGTTTGCTCCCCAACTCGATCCATTCACCGCGCGGCGCGAGATGATGGACACGTGGGTGTCAATCACGGTCTACGCCGCCGATGAGACCCAAGCCAAACGCGCGGCGGAGGGTGCGTTCGCGCGAATGGAGGAAGTCGTGGCGGTCGCCTCGATCTACGATCCCGATGCGGAGGCCGCTCGCCTGAACGCAGCGGGACGCCTAGACGATCCGTCACCGGAGTTGATGGAGATCCTCGAGGCAGCGGTGCGCTTCTTCGACATCTCCCGCGGCACGTTCGACGTGACGATTGAGCCGTTGCTCGCCCTGTGGCGATTCGATCCGAACGCGAGCGCCCAGTTCTGGGAGCTCGATCAGCAGGCGCAGCAAGCGGCGATCTTGGAGGCGATGGGCTCTGTCGGTGCCAATCGCATCGTTGTCCAACGCGATCCGACCGCGATCGAGCTAGCGCCTGGGATGCAGATCAACCTCGGTGGCATTGCCAAGGGATACGTGGTCGATCAGGGGATCGAAGCACTGAGGGACGGCGGCATCGAGTATGCATTGATCGATGCCGGTGGCGACATCGCCGTCATCGGCGGTACGCCGGGCGGCGGGACGTGGGAGATTGCGCTTCGAGATCCCGAGGGCGAAGCCGATGTGCTCGCTCGGTTCGCACTCCACGAAGGAGCGATCGCGACATCGGGCAACTATCTTCGCTACTATGATCCTGACGCACAGGTTGGTCACATCATGGACCCGCGCACCGGTTACTCGGCCCATGCCGCGTCAAGTGCCACGGTGATTGCGCCATCGTGCACCGAGGCCGACGCCCTGGCGACGGCCGTCTTCGTCCTAGGACCGGTGGATGGGATCGTGCTCGTGGACGGGTTAACGGCGGTGGAGGCCATGGTGCTGGGATTCGAAGATCCTTGGTCGATTGCTCGGTCTCAGCATCTGGGCGACTACGAACTTCGGAAGAAGGATGGAGTATGAAGGTACACCTGCTCGAAGTACTCGGATTCAGGCGGGCCGAGGGGGTCCATCCCCCGGGAAGGAAGTTCGCTGCAGATCAGGCGATCGAGCGCGCTCCACTACCGGAGGGTGTGATCCTTCCGATCTCACAGCACATCGGAGCTCCGGCGAAGCCGGTGGTGAAGTCAGGCGATCAGGTCCTGGTCGGCCAGGTTGTTGCGGAATCGGGTGGAGGCTGCTCCGCCCCGATTCACGCAACCATCTCCGGGGCAGTGAAGGCCCCGACGACCGTGGTGAGTCCGACCACAGGATTACCTGTGGAAGCCATCGTCATCGAAGGGGATGGGGAAGACGCCTGGATCGAACTCGAAGCGGCCTCCCTGGACTCTCTGTCCGCGGAGGAGACGCTGGCACGAATCGCAGGCGCTGGCATCGTCGGGCTCGGTGGGGCGGCCTTCCCGACGCACGTCAAACTGAACCGACCACCGGAGAGCCCGGTGCACACGCTCCTCGTCAATGGCGCGGAGTGTGAGCCGTACATCACGTCCGATGATCGCTTGATGATCGAGAACCCGGATCGCATTGTTGCCGGGATTCACGTGCTCATGAAGCTGTTGGCGGTCGAGAAGACCGTCATCGGGATCGAGGACAACAAGCCGAACGCGATCGAGTCGATGCGCGAGGCGGTCGCGCGAGCCAGCTTGCCCAGCGACGTTCGCGTTGTCGGGGTCCCGGCGAAGTACCCGATGGGTGCGGAGAAGACGCTGATCAAGGCACTCCTCGGCGTCGAGGTTCCCGAAGGCGGGTTTCCGACGGACATCGGAATCGTCGTCCAGAACGTCGCTACATTGTCGGCCATCGCCGATGCCGTACTCGACGGAAGACCGCTCGTCGAGCGTGTCGTTACCGTGACCGGACTCGTCGAGCGACCCAAGAACCTCATCGCCCGCTTCGGCACGCCGGCCTCCATGTTGATCGATCAGTGCGGCGGCATGCCTGAGGAAGCGAGCGCGGTCGTGTTCGGCGGGCCGATGATGGGCGTCGCCCAGGCCTCCTGCGACGCCCCCCTTCTCAAGAGCACGAACTGCGTTCTGGTGAATGAGGCGAGTCTCCGCACCGAACGCAACTGCATTCGATGCGGCCGCTGCATCCAGCGCTGTCCGATGGGGCTCATGCCGTTGATGTACGTGAATCTCACGAAGAAGGAGATGATCGCCGACCTAGCAGACTACCACGTGATGAACTGCGTGGAGTGCGGTGCATGCACGTACGATTGCCCGGCCGGCATACCGATCGTCTCGTACATCAAAGTGGGCAAGGCGAAGCTTCGTCAACTGGGGGGGAACTGATGGAGAACGGCAAGCAGCTTATCCTATCCGCGGCGCCGCACTTGCGCGGGCGAACATCCATCCCGCGAGACATGTACCTGGTCGTCCTCGCGCTGTTGTTCCCTGCCGCCGGAGCCGTGTATTTCTTCGGCCTCTACGCGCTGCTGATGCTCGCCGTTGGCATATCAACGGCCGTCCTCACCGAGTACGTGGCGAAGCGGATGCGACGCAAGCCATTCTTCATGGACGGAAGCGCGGTCGTCACAGGACTCTTACTCGTCCTCATCCTTCCGCCGCGGACGCCGCTGTGGATCGTCGCCGTGGGATCGATCTTCGCGATCGCCATCGCCAAGGAGGCCTTCGGTGGGCTGGGATTCAACATCTTCAATCCAGCGATTGCAGGGCGTGCGTTTGTGTCGGTCTCGTTTGCCGGATCTCTCGCGCGCTGGATCGCGCCGACATCGTCGTGGATGGCCGACGCGGTCACGACGGCGACGCCTCTTGGCGAGGGATTCACCACCACGCTGAGCAACCCCGAGCTGTACAAGGCGCTCTTCCTCGGTAATGTCGCCGGGAGTGTGGGAGAGACATCGGCGTTGCTGATCTTGATCGGCGGAGCGATCCTCCTCGCGTTCGGGATCATCAAGTGGCACGTCCCCGTCGTCTACGTCGCGACGGTCTTCGTCCTGAGCTGGATCATGGGCCAGGATCCGGTCTTCCACATTCTTGCCGGCGGCCTGATGCTCGGTGCGTTCTTCATGGTGACAGACTACGTGACCAGCCCGCTGACCACGCGAGGGCGAATGATCTTCGCGGTCGGAGCGGGAGTCCTCGTCGTGTTGATTCGCGTATTGGGGAACATGCCGGAGGGTGTCGCGTACTCCATCCTGGTGATGAACGCGTTCACTCCGCTGATCGACCGGTACGTTCGCCCACGACCGTTCGGACTCGTCAAGAGCAAGGGAAAGGGATAGGCGATGGCAACGAAACGAGGCGCCGCGTACCCAATCGTGTTCCTTACACTGGTCGTCCTCATCTCCGTGGTTGCCCTCACGTTGGTCAACGGCGTGACTGAGGAGCGGATTGCGGCCAACAAGCGCGAGGCGATCAAGCAGATGCTCGCCTCCCTCTTCCCGGAGATGGCGGATTTCATCCACGATGAAGAGTCCGGCCTCTATTCCCTGTTCGATGCGAGCGCGGTCGCCACGGATGAGGAAACCGGTGAGACGTTCGTCCTCTCGGGCTTCCCGCCCATCGGATACGCCTTCATGACCGATGGTCGCGGATACGGGGGGAAGATCGGGATCCTCGTCGGCCTGGAGGTCGATCACGCCGTCCGCGGAATCCGGATCATCTCTCATCAGGAGACGCCCGGCCTGGGCGCCAAGATCACCTCTCTCGATTTCCTCGATCAGTTCGCCGGCCTTTCGACCGGCGAGCTGGCGATCCGCAGGGATGGCGGCACGGTCGACGCGATCACGAGCGCAACGATCAGTTCACGGGCCGTCGCCGAGGGGGTCATCCAGGGAATCGTGGACATGACGGTGGTCCTCGAAACCGTCAGAGAGGAGGGTCAGTAGCATGAATTCGTTTGTGAAGAGCCTGACGAGTGGGATCGTGCGTTCAAATCCGACGTTTGTCCTGCTGCTCGGCCTGTGCCCCACACTCGCCGTCAGTACGTCGTTGGACAACGCGGTCGGGATGACGGGCGCCGTCCTCTTCGTACTCCTGGCAGCCAACGTCATCGTCTCACTGCTCCGTCGATGGATCCCCAACCGCGTGAGGATTCCAACATTCATCGTGATCATCGCGACCCTCGTCACGATTGTCGATCTGGCACTGCAGGGCTTCGCGTGGTCGCTCAGCCAGTCACTGGGAATGTACATCCCGCTGATCGTGGTCAACTGCATCATCCTGGGCAGAGCCGAGGCGTTTGCCAGCAGGAACAACGTCCGGCAGTCCGTTGCCGACGCCATCGGCATGTCGATCGGGTTCGGGATAGCGATCCTGCTGATCTCGTTGGTCCGTCAGCTCCTTGGCACCGGATCGCTCGATGTCTTCAGCATCCGGCTGTTCTCAGTCCCGGGACTCGCTGACAATCCAGCGGCGATCTTCTTGCTCCCGATGGGAGCGTTCTTCGTCATCGGGATCCTGCTGGCTCTGTTCCGTTGGTTGGGGGTGAGTGAGTGTGAGTGAGCTAGTCGCCATTTTCTTCGGCATGGCCCTGGTAAACAACATGGTGTTGGTCAAGTTCCTCGGTCTGTGCCCGTTCTTCGGCGTCTCCAAGAAACTGTCGAGCGCGTTCAGCATGGGAATTGCCGTCCTGTTGGTCATGCTCGTCGCCTCGGCCGTCACATGGCCGCTGTTCCACCTCCTTCTCGTTCCGTCCGGAGTGGAATTCATGCGCACGGTCATCTTCATCCTGGTAATCGCTTCCCTCGTTCAGATCATCGAAATGGCGATCAAGCGGACGAATCTAACGTTGTACAACGCGCTGGGAATCTACCTTCCGCTGATCACGACGAACTGCGCTGTTCTCGGCATCACGTTCATCAACATCGACTCCGAGTACAGCTTCCTCGGGGCGCTCGTGGCGGCGCTCGGCGCAGGCGCAGGATTCACGCTCGTTCTCGTCATCATGTCGGGGATTCGCGAACGACTCGATCTGGCCGACACGCCGAAGGTGTTCCGTGGGGCGCCGATCGCGTTCATCATCGCCGGGCTTCTTGGCTTGGCGTTTCTAGCGTTTGGAGGGATGGTCGGATGACCGCAACGATTCTAGCTGTAGTCTCGCTGTCCGCAGTCGGTCTGATCGCCGGAATCGCGATCTTCGTCGCCAATCGGATCCTCCCGAAAGAAGACGAATCGCTGCAGAAGGCGAGCGATCTCAAGGAGTTCCTCCCCGGTGCGGATTGCGGCGCGTGCGGCCAGCCGGGCTGTTTCGCCTACGCTCAGGCGGTGGCAAAGGACGTCAAGATCCTCAACGACAGTCCCTGCAGAATCCTGGCGAAGGATGAAGAAGCGACGAAGCAGCTCGGCGAATATCTCGGTGTCGACCTTGCGTCCGCCGGCCCGGGATCGAAGGCGATCATCCACTGCACCGGAGAGTCACCGGCCAGCGCCTCCTACAACGGCGTCGGCACCTGCGCCGCCGCGGTGCTGGGCGGCGCAGGAGAGAAGGAGTGTCCGTACGCCTGCGTCGGCTACGGGGACTGCGCGGCCGTCTGCCCTGCGGATGCGATATCGATCGATGCACAGAAACGCGTGGCGTTCGTCGATTGGGAGAAGTGCATCGGCTGCGGCATGTGTGTGAAGACGTGCCCCCGCGATCTGATCGAACTCGTCGCCGCCGAGATGCCGCAGTACCTCGGGTGCAACTACCGCGCCGCCAAGGACGTCGCCGGACGAAAGAAGTGCTCCGTCGGTTGCATCCATTGCCGGATCTGTGTTCGCTCCTCGGAGGGTGGCGAGACCGAGTGGGACGAGGCGAAGGACCTTCCCCGATTCGTCGGCGTACCCGCCGGTGAAGCGATAGAGAAATGCCCGCGGAAGATCATCTTGAAGACGCCCGCCTATCCGGAAGTCGTTGCGGCGCGCACGCTTTCGGAGGATCGCGACGCCGAATAGGACTGCCGCCGGACACTCGATCGAAATGCCAGTTTTTCGGCGGCTGCAGTGCGGTGGAATCAAGGACAGCTGGAATGCGAAAGGAAGGCACAAAGGAGATCTAGAGCGTTGGAAGTTCTCGCAGGGAAGGGTGTGGCCATGGTCATGTTGCCAGGGTTTCACAGAAGGATCCCGGCCATAGCCAGGATCGCTGCATCCGGAATGCATTCACCCTCTTCATGATCTTCTCGGCGGTGATTCTGGCGGTGTTCTCCCTCCTTGCAGGCAGCACCGTCTTCGCGAATCTTGGTTCGTGGAAGCCCTCGGTCGTTTCTTGTCTTGCGCTTGTCTTCGCCATCCTCTCGTACAAAGGTGCCGACACGGCGATGTTCGGTGCTTGTGTCACGGCGTACTTCGTTTCTTTGACTTCACGTACTCGCAAGGTCCAACAAGGCGAGTCGCGCAACGAGGCCTGGCGTCTCCAATGCTGCCTCCATCGTTCTCGAGCCAGAGCACTCGCCATTTCCGCCGTCGCCTTGGTGTAGGGTAGGGTGTTGCAGCGCTTCTCGCCTACGTTGCTTTCGTCGTGCTCGGTTCACACAAATTGGCTTGCGTCTTCGATCGGCCACGCACGCCGACCGTTGTTGGGCTCCTGATCGCCATCTTCACCCTCGGAGTCACGGTTCCGGCCGCGCTGGGAAGTGTCATGGCACTGAAGACGTATTTCGCCGCGGCCTCGTCTCGCCGACATACCAAGACGGTCGAGGGTCGAGACTCCCCGCCCGGTAAGCAGGCTCTTTCCCGCAAGGTTCGTGTATGGACGGTTCTTAGTTCCCTGCATCTCCAGGGTCAGGATCCCTTCACGAGGATAGGATTCGACCTGTTGACGATGTCGCACGACTCTCGCAACTCCACGTGCATCACCGTGAGTATCACAGCAGAGGCCGACAAACAGGCGAACGTTTCACCCAGTGCACCAGCAAGACGTCCACCTTATCCAATCAGCGTCGCTGCTGAACTAGCTGGGGTTCGCCCTCGGACGCTGTCCATGTACGCGGAGCAGCAGCTCCTCATTCCTACCCGGCGCGGAACCTGGCGTTTCTGCTCCGACAACGACCTTGCGTGGATCCGCGTCGTCCGCTACTTGCCGCACGAAGGCGGCATCAACATCGCCGGGTGGCAGCGGCTGCTCGCTCTCATCCCATGCACAGAGATTCGCAAGCTCAGAGCAGAGAGATGCAGCGCCTGTCCCAAGGCGAAGATGAAGAGCATGCCGTGTTGGGCCGTCCCTGCAACGCGGGGTGATCGTAGGTGTCATGAGTGCGAGGCGTGCCAGAGCGCCCGCCACTAGGTCTGCACTCCAGAGGAACTCGAATAGGAACAGCTGGACAACCCAGCGTGGTCGACCAGCATCCGTTGTCCCTAGCACAGGTAGGCGATTCGCATCTTGTCCCGGCTGCACTCATCCACACGCTTCGACAAGCCCGCGACGACACTCTTCTGGCGGCAGCATCCGTTGCCTCTTCGCAGGAAATCCAGACCGGTCCTCGTCCTCGGAGCCCCCGATGCAGCTGTAACATTGACAATCAGATTGCCCTCGTTTTGGAGCGGGCTCGCCTCGCACAGCGGATTCGAGTTCATCGCCGGCGCGAGCATACCATGTGACGGCTTTTCCTATGGCTTCTGCCATGCGATATCTTGACACTGTACAGACTCAAGGCTAGAATCCCGCAGCATCGTGCTTCTTGTCTTCGGTGCCGGGAGCTGTTTCAGGAAACTGCGACTCCTTGGTCGTTCTGGGCAAAAGAACCATGAAGGTGAGGCGATAGTCGGTGGTGATGGCTGAGGCGACGGGAGACAAGACGGGCTCGGTGCTTGTTGTCGGAGCCGGAATCGGCGGGATGCAAGCATCGCTCGACCTGGCGAATTCGGGCTTCAAGGTCTACCTCGTGGAGAGGGGCCCTGCGATCGGCGGGGTCATGTCACAGCTGGACAAGACGTTCCCCACCAATGACTGCGCGATGTGCACCCTCGCGCCGCGAATGGTCGAGTGCGGCAATCACATCAACATCGAGAAGCTCACCTACTCGGAGGTCGAGAGCGTCTCGGGCGCCCCTGGCTCGTTCGATGTCCGGGTGAGGAAGAAGGCGCGATCCGTCGATCCCGACAAGTGCACCGGTTGCGGGGAGTGCATGGCCGACTGTCTGGTTCACAACCTGGCGTATCTCGATCCGTTGATCCCGGAGCCGCTCGATTTGACTCCCGATCAGCTGGCAGAGGTCGACCAGATCATTGCCGAGCATGCTCCCGAGGAAGCGGCAGTACTCCCTGTCCTGCAGGGGATCAACGCGAAGTACAACTGGCTGCCGCCGGGCGCGGTCCAGCGAACATCGGACGCCCTCGGGATGCCGCTGGCGAGGGTGCTCCGCGTCGCGACGTTCTACAACATGTTCAGCTTCGAGCCGCGAGGCGAGCACATGATCCGGGTCTGTCTCGGCACGGCATGCTACGTCAAGGGTGGCGGCAAGATTCTCGATGCAGTAGAGCGCCAACTCGGTATCCAGGTTGGAGGAACGACGGAGGATCTCTGCTTCAGTCTGGAAACGGTTTCCTGCGTGGGATGTTGCGGCCAGTCTCCTGTGATGACCATCGGTGAGGATATCTACGGGTATCTCTCCCAGGACAAGATCCGAGACATTCTGGCATCGTACACGTAGCGGACCGGCAGCGGCTCGATGTGCGACATCGAGCCGCTTGATTCTAGAGGGAGGCATGGTGCCCAAGCTGAAACCAGAGGACCTGGACAAGATCAGCGAGAGGATTCGTCGGACTATGCTGCTGCGCGAAGGCGTCGGTCGCGTGAGAGTCCTTGTGCACATGGGGACATGCGGCATCGCCGCGGGCGCACGAGCGGTCATGAAGGCTTTGCTCGACGAGGTCGAATCCTCCGGCGCAGAGGACGTCCTGGTTTCGACGTCCAGCTGTGCCGGGCTCTGCAGTCGCGAACCGATGATGACGGTGGTCCTCGCAGACGAGCCTCCTGTCAAGTACGTGGATCTCACGGCCGAGAAAGTGAAGGAGATCTTCCAGAAGCACGTGATGGAAGGGACGATCGTGAGCGAGTACGCGCTGGCAGAGGGTAGCGAGAGGATGCTCTAGGAGGCGTCGGGAAGATGGCCCATCGAACCAACGCGATGATCTGCACGTGCACCAACTGCGTCTCCAATGGAGCACTGCGAATCAAGGAGGCATTGGAGGAGGAGATCCGTAACCATGAGCTCCAAGACGATGTTCAGATCGTCCCCATCGGAGCAAGTGGACTCTGCGTGAAGGGGCCGATCCTCCTCGTTCAGCCCGACGGCATCTTCTATCAGCTCCTTACCGAAAAGGACGTGCCGAATCTCGTTGAGGAGCACTTCCTCAAGGGGCGCCCGGTGGAGGCGCTGATGTACGTCCTCCCCACCGAAGAGAGAACGATCCCCAAGATCGGGGACATCCCGTTCTTCAAGAACCAACGGTTGATTGCATTGAGGAACCGTGGCGTGATCGACCCCGACAAGATCGACGAGTACATCGCACGCGACGGATACCGGGCGCTCGCCAAGGCGCTGACACGAATGACGCCCGAGGAAGTGATCGAGGAGGTCAAGGCATCGGGGCTCCGCGGTCGAGGCGGGGGGGGGTTCCCGACCGGCCGCAAGTGGGAACTCTGTCGCGCCACGCCCGGCGAGCTGAAGTATCTCATCTGCAACGCCGACGAAGGGGATCCGGGCGCGTTCATGGACCGAAGCATCCTCGAGGCGGATCCCCACTCTGTTCTTGAGGGGATGACGATTGGCGCGTTTGCCATGGGGAGCACTCAAGGCTACGTCTACGCACGGACGGAGTATCCGCTCGCGATCAAGCGACTCAAGCGAGCCGTCGAGCAGGCGCGCGATTACGGAATGCTCGGCGACGACATCTTCGGGACGGGCTTCAGCTTCAATGTGGATGTCTTCGAGGGCGCGGGGGCCTTCGTCTGCGGCGAGGAAACCTCGCTGATCGCGTCGATCGAGGGGCGCCCGCCCGAACCGAGAATGCGCCCTCCATTCCCGGCCCAGTCGGGTCTGTGGGGCAAGCCCACCAACATCAACAACGTCGAGACGTGGGCCAACATCCCGGTCATCATCAACTGGGGAGCTGACTGGTTCGCCGACATCGGGACGGAGACCAGCAAGGGGACGAAGGTCTTCTCATTGGCCGGGAACATCAACAACGCCGGACTCGTCGAAGTTCCCATGGGGATTACGCTTCGCGAGATCGTCTACGACATCGGCGGAGGGATCCCATTCGGTAGAGAACTCAAGGCCGTGCAGACGGGAGGCCCGTCCGGCGGCTTCATTCCGAGCGAACTCCTCGACCTCTCGGTGGATTACGACCGGCTGCAGGAGGCCGGAGCCATCATGGGATCGGGAGGCATGATCGTCGTCGACACGGGGACGTGCATGGTCGACATGGCGAAGTACTTCCTGGAGTTCACTCGCAGCGAGTCGTGTGGGCGATGCAATTCGTGTCGGGAGGGCCTCTCGGCGATGTACGAGATCCTAGACAACATCTGCTCAGGCAATGGCAAGGACGGGGACATCGAGTTGCTGGAGGATCTCGCGAACGCGGTCAAGGACGCGTCGCTCTGCGCCCTCGGACGGACTGCTCCGAACCCCGTTCTGACGACGTTGCGCTACTTCCGGGACGAGTACGAGGCGCACATCAACGAAGGCCGCTGTCCCGCAGGCGCGTGCAAGGCGTTGATCACGTATTCGATCGATCCGGAGAAGTGCAAGGCGTGCATGTTGTGCGTGAAGAACTGCCCGGTCGAAGCGATCTCCGGCGAGGCGGGGCAGCCTCAGGCAATCGACGAGGCTGCCTGCATTCGATGCGGCGCATGCCGAGATTTCTGCAGGTTCGAGGCGGTGGTGGTCCAATGAGGCTCAAAGAGGTTCGGGAAGCACTTGATGCGCAGTGGGTATCGGAGGCCAGGAGCGCGGATTCTGAAGCGCAAGAGGTGTTGACCTGCCAGGCAAGTGACCTGATCAGCGACATCCTCAGCTTTCGCGGACCTGGCTCCCTCTTGCTGACCGGGTTGACCAACATCCAGGTCATCCGGACGGCCGAGATTCTCGATTTCGTGGCGATCTGCTTTGTTCGTGGCAAGCTACCTCAACCGGAGACCGTACGGTTGGCCCAAGAGAAGGGGATCCCCCTGTTGGCGACGCCGCACCTGATGTTCGAGGCATGCGGGCTTCTCTACAGCAGAGGACTTCCCGCCGGAACCCAGAGGGAGGCCAGCAGCGATTCCTAGTCGAGAGATCACGAGGATCCAGGAACTGGTCTACGAACTGCGAGTTGCTGACGTGATGCACACAGCGATTGTGACGGTGGAGCCAAGCATGCCCGTGAGCAGCCTGAGGGAGATCCTACGAGACAATCGGATCTCTGGTACTCCCGTCGTCGAGAACGGGAAACTGGTCGGCATGATCAGTATTGAAGACTTCATCCGCTGGCTCACGGATGGTGCACCCGAGTGTCGTGTGGATGAGAGAATGACCCGAGACGTCGTGACCGTCAACGAGGATGAGCCGCTGGTGGTGGCGGTCAACAAGCTGGAGCGCTTCGGATTCGGCCGGCTGCCCGTCGTCGAGCGCGAGACGGGCGAGCTGCGGGGGATTCTCACCAAGGGCGACAGCATCGACGGTTTGCTCAGGAAGCTCGACATCGACTTCCGTGAAGCCGAGGTCCGCAGTGCGAGATCGAGGCACATCTTCGAGGACATCGTGGCCGATGGATGCTTCCTCGTCGTCGAATACGAAGTCGCAGGCGGTGATGCGAGTCCGGCGGGAGCGAGCGCAAGTGGCCTGAAGACGTCGCTCCTCCAATTGGGGATCTCACCGCAGAAGGTTCGACGCGCGGCCATCGCCACCTACGAAGCGGAGATGAATCTGATTTTCTACGCGGATGGAGGGCGGATCACGGCAACGATCACTCCGGCTTCCATTCGAATGGAGGTCGTCGACGAGGGACCGGGAATCGCCGACGTCGAGAAGGCGATGCAGCCCGGGTTCTCGACCGCGCCGGATTGGGTGCGGGAGCTGGGCTTCGGCGCCGGAATGGGACTCGTCAACATCAAGGAGTGTTCGGACCGTATGCACGTTGATTCCACAGTCGGCAAGGGAACGCGATTGACGATCGAAATCTTCCTGGAGGGATCCTCTGATGAAACTGGAAGAAATCGCGCGCGAGCTTGATCTTGAGGTGAAGGCTTGCAGGGAGATGCTCTCCAATGAGGTCACCGGGGGCTATGTCAGTGATTTGCTCAGCGACGTCCTGGCGCATGCGTGCGAGGGGGATCTCTGGGTCACGCTGCAGACGCATCAGAACACCGCGGCGGTGGCAAGTTTGAAAGGCCTGGCCGGAATCTTGCTGGTGAACGATCGGGCCCCCGAAGAGGAGACCGTGCAGAAGGCGGAGCAAGAGGGAGTACCGATCCTGGTGAGTTCGCAGCGGGCATTCGAGCTGATCGGGCGATTGCACGCCCTTGGCATCTCAGGGACGGGGGCGTGAGGGTGATCTGCGCAGATCTGCATGTCCACACTTGCTTGTCTCCATGTGCGGAGCCGACGATGTCACCGAATGCGGTGATCGCGGAGGTGAGGAGGAAAGGCTTGGACGTCATCGGGATCTGTGATCACAACGCCACCGAGAACGTGGCCGCCACGTCGGCAGTGGGCATGAAGCTCGGTGTCACGGTCATGGGTGGAATGGAGATCACGTCACGAGAAGAGGTCCACGTGCTCGGCCTATTCCCGGTCGCCGAGGGCCTGCAGGCGGCGCAAGAAGAGGTCTACGCGCATCTGCAAGGCGAGAACGACCCCGAGTTCTTCGGCCAACAACTGATCATGGACGACCACGACCGCGTGATCGCGGAGAACGATCGTCTGCTGATCGGATCGACCGATCTGACGCTCGGCGAAACGGTCGACCTTGTTCACCGCCACAGCGGGATCGCGATCGCGTCCCACATCGACAGGCCGAGCTTCAGTCTCATCAGCCAGCTCGGCTTCGTTCCGATGGATTTGGAGTTGGATGGCGTGGAGGTCTGCTCGGCCGATGCGGAGCTGTCAACGGGCGATCTGCCGGTCGTTCGCTCGTCCGATGCGCACACCTTGGACGACATCGGCGTGCGCCGCACACAGCTTCTCGTGGAAGACGCCACGGCGGCCGAGGTGGCTCTTGCCGTACGGGGAGTCGGCGGACGAAAGGTCCTGGAGGGCGAGGAATGAAGGATTTGTCGCTCCATATCCTCGATGTCGTGGACAACTCGCTCCGAGCGGATGCGAAACACATCCGGATCACGATCGACGAGGACACGTCGAATGACCTGCTCGTTCTGGAGATCGGGGATGACGGGAAGGGGATGGACGCCGCCGCGCTCGGACGCGCCCGAGATCCGTTCTACACCGGCAAACCAGGCAAGCACGTGGGCCTTGGTCTGGCGCTGTTGGAGCAAGCGACCAGGGAGGCGGACGGAGAGTTCGATCTCGAATCGGAGGTCGGGGTCGGAACGCGAATCAGGGCGACGTTCCGTCACGCGCATCCGGACCGCAAACCGCTCGGCGACATTCCTGCAACGCTGGAGACCCTCGTTGCTGGAAATCCCGGCGTGGAATTCCTCTACGAACACCGGACGGACACCGAGACGATCACATTCGATACGAGGGGAATCAGGCAGCCATGAGCGACATCAGACTGAGGATCGACGACCGGGAAGCCACAACGGCGGAAGGGAGCACCCTGCTTCATGTCTGTCAAGACTTGGGCATCGACATCCCGACGCTCTGCTATCACAAAGCACTTCCCGGCTACGGGGCATGCCGTCTCTGCCTCGTCGAGGTGGAACGCGGGAATGGCGCCACGACGGTGGAGGCATCGTGTGTCTTCCCCGCAAGTGAGGGCCTCGTGGTCCGGACCGACACCGAGAGGGTCCTGAAGGCCCGCCGAATCATGGCGGAGCTGCTCCTCGCTCGCTGCCCCGATTCCGACAAGGTCAAGGAGGTCGCACGGCAAGTCGGCGTGTCCGAGACCCGCTTCCCCCAGAAGAACGAGGACTGCATTCTCTGCGGTCTTTGTACGCGGGTCTGTTCGATGCTCATGCACTCCGGCGCAATCGACTTCAGGGGACGTGGACACACTCGCGAGGTCACGCCGGCGTACGACAAGCACTCGCCGATCTGCATGGCCTGCGGCGCCTGTGCCGTCGTCTGTCCGACGGGCGCGGTCGACCTGGCCAAGGTTTCGGCACGCCCGGTACGTCCAGTCGGGGCCGACTACGACGCCGGCCTCGTGGCGAGGTCGTCGATCTATATTCCGTACCAGCAAGCGATTCCGAAGGTTCCGGTCATCGATCGTTCGACGTGCATGCACTTCCTGAAGCCGGCGGAGGTCGACGCGTGTCGAGCCTGTGAGAGCGCGTGCCCCGCCGGGGCGATCGATTACACCCAAGAGGATGAGATGGTCGACCTGCAGGTCGGCGCCGTCGTCCTCGCCCCTGGATTCTGCCTCTACGACGCCGCTGAGAAGCTCGAGATGGGTTACGCCTGGTCTCCAGACGTCGTGACCAGCCTCCAGTTTGAGCGAATTCTCTCCGCAAGCGGTCCGTACGAGGGGCAGGTCCTGCGACCGTCGAACGGAGAGCACGCCAAGCAGATCGCTTTTCTTCAATGCATCGGTTCGCGCGACGAGGACCATGACTACTGCTCGTCCGTTTGCTGCATGTACGCCACCAAAGAGGCGATAATCGCGATGGAACACCAGCCCGGGCTGGAGTGCAGCATCTTCTTAATGGATCTCCGCGCGTTCGGCATGGGATTCGACGCCTACTACGAGCGAGCCAAGGAGCTCGGCGTCCGGTTCGTCCGCTGCCGCCCGTCGTCGGTGGAGCAGATCGAAGGCTCGGACGATCTTCGCGTCAAGTACGTCGACGAAGAGGGACACACGGCGAGCGCCGACTTCGACCTCGTGGTCCTCTCGGTCGGCCTGAAACCGCCGGAAGAGGCGAAGGAACTCGCCGACAAGTTCGGGATCGAACTCGACGGGTACGGCTTCGCCAGCACGAAAGCGATCTCACCCGTCGTCACGTCCCGCGACGGCGTGTACGTTTGCGGCCCATTCTCCGAGCCGAAGGACATCCCGGAGACGGTCACCGACGCCTCCGGTGCGGCGGCCCAAGCGATGTCCCTTCTCGCCGAGGGTCGGCACACGCTCGTGACGCAAAAGGAGTATCCGCCCGAGAAGGACATCACCGGCCAACGTCCGAGAATCGGCGTCTTCGTCTGCCATTGCGGAAGGAACATCGGCGGGGTCGTCAACGTCCCGGAAACTGCCGAGTTCGCCCAGTCGTTGCCCGACGTCGTCTACGCCGAACACAACCTCTACACGTGTTCGAGCGACACGCAGGTCAAGATCAGAGAGCTCATCAAGGAGCACGATCTCAATCGCGTCATCGTCGCGTCGTGTACGCCGCGCACCCACGAGCCGCTCTTCCGCGACACGGTACGCGAAGCGGGTCTCAATCCGTACCTGTTCGAGATGGCCAACATCCGCGACCAATGCTCGTGGGTCCACATGCACGAACCGGCGACTGCGACGGAGAAAGCGAAGGACCTGGTGAAGATGGCCGTCGCCAAGGCGCGCCTGTTGGAGCCTCTGTACATCACTCCGGTGCCGGTGACCAGCGTGGCGCTCGTGATCGGAGGCGGCGTCGCGGGGATCTCTGCGGCCCTCAACATGGCCGACCAAGGATTCCCCGTTCACCTGGTCGAACGGGCACCGGAACTGGGCGGCAACATGCGACACATTCACTACCTCCTCAACGAGGAGGAGGACCCGCAATCGGAGCTTGAGAAGCTGGTCTCGAGGATCGAGGCCCATCCGAATGTGACCGTCTGGTTGGGTTCAAACGTCGCCCGGGTCGACGGGTTCGTCGGCAACTTTGCCTCGACCATCCTGCGCGACGATGAAGAGAACGTCGTCGAGCACGGAATCATCATCGTCGCCACCGGCGCCACCGAGTACGTGCCGACGGAGTATCTGTACGGATCGGACGAGCGGGTGATCACCCAGAGGCAACTGGAGGAACGCCTCGCAAGTGGCGAGCTGGGCGCGAAACGGGTCGTGATGGTCCAGTGCGTTGGCTCGCGCGAGGACGGACGGATGTACTGCAGTCGCGTCTGTTGCAGTCAGGCGATCAAGAACGCGCTGAAGATCAAGGCGGAGCACCCTGGAACCGAAGTGTTCGTCCTCTACCGAGACGTCAGGGCGTACGGCTTCCGGGAGAAGTACTACACCGAGGCCCGTCGTCAGGGCGTGCGATTCGTCCGCTACGAGCCGGAGAACAAGCCGTCAATCACCGCGGATCCTGAGCGGCTTCGCGTCGAGGCGTTCGATCCCATCCTGCAGACCACGCTTGCGATCGATGCCGATCTCGTCGTGCTGGCGCCGGCGGTCGTTCCGCACGAAGACGCCGCTGACGTCGCGCAGATGCTCAAGGTCCCGCTGACGAGTGAGGGCTTCTTCCTCGAAGCGCACATGAAGTTACGGCCGGTCGACTTCTCGGCCGACGGGGTCTTCCTCGCGGGGCTCGCGCACGCGCCGAAGGGGATCGACGAGTCGATCGCCCAGGCCCAGGCAACCGCCGCTCGAGCCGCGACGATCCTCTCCAAGGACGAGTACACTCCGGAGGCGATCATCGCCTGCGTCGATGAGGAGATCTGCGCAGGCTGCGGGCTGTGTGCGTCGGTCTGCAGCTACGACGCGCCCGAGATCGTGACCGTGCGCGGTCGCCGCGTCTCGCGGATCAATCAGGCGCTCTGCAAGGGATGCGGAGCATGCGCCAGTGCCTGTCCGTCGGGAGCAATTCAGCAGCTCGGGTTCCGGCCGAAACAGATCGCCGAGATGGTCAGCGCGGCATTGGAGTGGGAATGACCCTAGACACGAGTTTCGCCACGGCGGTTCAGGAACGGAGCGGCCAGGATCTGGCCGTCTGCTACCATTGTCTGAAGTGCACCGCCGGCTGTCCGTTGTCGTCTCACATGGACCTCAAGCCGAACGGCATCCTGAGAATGATTCAGTACGGGCAGCGTGAACGCGTCCTGAAGAGCCACGCGATCTGGTTCTGCGTCTCCTGCATGACGTGCGGCGTGCGCTGCCCGAACGAGATCGACATCAGCGCCATCATGGACACGCTTCGCGAGATGGCGATCGAGGCCGGTTACGCCTACGCAGCGGAGAAGAAGGTCGTGCAGCTGCACGAGGAGTTCGTGCGGTCGATCAAACTGTGGGGGCGGCTTCACGAGGTCACATTCTACATCGGCTACATGGCGCGCAGCCTCGACATCTTGGCCAGCCTACCTGCGGGCCTGACGCTGCTGGCGAGAGGCAAGCTCCCGTTTCTTCCGAAGCGGATCAAGGGCGCGAAGCAGATCAAGCGGCTCTACGAGAGAGCCTACAAGACCAAGGGCCAGCTGGCGGAGGAGGAGTAACGGTGGAATACGCATTCTATCCTGGCTGTACGGCGCATTCGACCGGGCTCGAATACAGCCTCTCGCTGCACGCCGTGGCCGACGCATTGGGTATCGAGCTGAGAGAGATCGATGATTGGAATTGCTGCGGCGGCGCGGCCGCGCGAAGCGTGAGCAATCTTCTTGGGCTTGCCCTGCCCGCGCGGAACATCGCCAAGGCACAGTCCCGTGATCTCTCCCTTGCGATTCCTTGTCCCGGCTGCTTCAACGCGACCAAGCGGGCCCAGAATGCACTGTCGAACGATCCGCAGATGCGAGCGCAACTCGAAGAGATTGTGGAGTTTCAGTACGAGTCGGGCCTCGACGTCAAGTCGATGCACGAGATCTTCCTCGAACCGGACATGCTCAAGCGGCTCGGCGAGGCGCTGAAGCGGCCCCTCTCCGGCCTGAGGGTGGCATCCTACTATGGGTGCGCACTCGTTCGAGATCCGGAGATCGTTCAGATGGGCGATCACGAGAATCCCGTCTTCCTAGATCAGCTTGCATCTGCCCTCGGCGCCGAAGCGGTTGACTGGTCGTACAAAACCGACTGCTGCGGAGCCGATCTGGCGATGACCCACGGGAAGATCGCGGCCGAGATCGCCGACTACATCGTGGCTGGGGCGATCGAAGCGGGGGCGGACTGCCTGATGGCCAGCTGCGGCCTTTGCCAAGTCAACCTCGACATGAGACAGACGGGAAGGGGGCAGAAGAAGCTTCCCACGTTCTACTTCACGGAGCTGATGGGCGTCGCCCTCGATCTGCCCAAGCGAAACCAATGGTGGGGCATGCACATTGTCAATCCGAAACCGACACTGAAGATCCTACGCCGTGGAGGCCGAACGTGAAATCGAACGCGAATCGAGACGCCCTGGTCGTCGGAGCCGGCATCGCCGGCCTGCAATCGGCGCTGCTTCTGGCGGAGAAGGGACATCACGTCTGGCTGCTCGAGAGCGCTCCGGCGATCGGCGGATTCTTTCCCCTCCTCGACCGAACGTTCCCGACGAATTCATGCGGCGTCTGCTTCATGAGCCCGACGCCACCGGCGTTCTGCCCGATCTACGAGAGCGAGTTTCACGAGAACATCACGCTGCTGACCCACGCCGAACTCGCCGGCGTCAGCGGAGAGGTCGGAGACTTCGAGGTCTCCTACACGGAGAAGCCGCGGCTCGTCGATCCCGACCGCTGCACGATGTGTGATCGCTGCACCGAGGTCTGCCCTGTCGAGGTCAATCGCGAATTCGGCGCCGGGCTCGAGCAGCGCAAGGCGATTTATCTTCCGTTCCCTCAGGCGATCCCGCGCTCCTACGTCATCGACGAGGCGACGTGCACACGCTGCGGAGCCTGTGCGGAGGCCTGCCCGGCCGATGCCGTCGACCTTGGCGCGCAACCGACAGAAGGGAGATTGAATGTCGGCGCCATCATCCTCGGATTCGGCTTCGAGCCGTTCCGGGGCGAGCACAAGGGCGAGTACGGACTCGGAAGATACGAGAACGTCCTGTCGAGTGTGCAGTACGAGCGGATGCTCAGCCTGTCAAGCCCGACCGGAGGATTTCCGACGCGTCGCTCGAACGGCCAACAAGCGAGCCGAGTGGCGTTCATCCAGTGCGTCGGCTCGCGGGACACGTCCTGCGGGCACGGGTACTGCTCGACCATCTGCTGCATGTATGCGACCAAGCAAGCCATGCTCTCCAGATCCCGCAATTCCGAACTCGAGGCGACCATCTTCTACATGGACATCCGACCGATGGGGAAGGGCTACGAACGCTACGTCGAGCGTGCCAAAGACGAGTACGGAATCCGCTACGTGCGAAGTGCCGTCTCGACGTTGAGGGAGCTCAAGCAGACCGGCGATCTACGCATCCGCTACGCCGACGACGCCGGCACGTTGACCGACGAGGAGTTCGACCTCGTCGTGCTCTCGCTCGGGTTCACGCCCCCGGCCAGCGTCGTGGAGACGGCGAAAATCCTCGGCATCGAGCTCGACGAGTTTGGCTTCTGTCGCAGCGAGCCGTTCGATCCGACGCAGACCTCGCGACCTGGAATCCTCGTCGCGGGGGCGTTCCGGCAGCCGATGGACATTCCGGAGACGGTCGTCGAGGCGTCAGCGGCCGCCGCGAGGGCGTCCGTGCTCCTTCACCCTGAACCCCCGGAGCCCATCGCGGAGGCGCCAAACGCCGTCGATCTGACCGCGACTGACGAGGCAGCGAATGTCGGCGTCTTCCTCTGCGACAGCCGCGGGATGCTTCGCGATGGGATCGAGACCGACTCCCTCATCGCATCCATCAGGGCAAACCCGGCCGTTCGACACGTCGAGAGGATCGACATCACCGCACTGCGAAAGGGCGCCGAAGAGATCGCGGGAAAGGTCTCCGAACACGAACTCGATCGGGTTGTCCTGGCCGGCTATCGGGTGATGTCGCTGCGCAACGTCCTGCGGCGGACGGCAACCGGAAGGGCCGCGGGTTGCGTGTTCGAGTACACGAGTATCGGAGAACAGTGCGTCAGCGTGCACACCGCTCACCCCGAGGCGGCCCTTCGCATTGCGGAAGGGCAGATTCGGGCCAGCATCCGAAGAGTCTCCCTGGCCGACCCGCAACCGGTCAACGTCCGCTCCCTCGAGCCGCGCGTCCTGGTCATCGGGGGAGGGGTCGCGGGCCTCACCTGCAGCCTGAGCCTCGCCGAACAAGGCAGTCCGGTCACTCTCATCGAGAAGACCGAGGAGCTCGGTGGGAACGCCCGCCAGGGGCGGTTCACCATCGATGGTGCGGACGTGCAGGCGTTCGTCACTGAACTCGTCGATCGCGCGACGAACGAGGCGGGAATAGAGATTCTGACAAACTCGGAACTCCGTGGACTCCACGGAACGTGGGGGGCATTCCGGTCCGTCTTGTCGACACCGGAGGGAGAGAAGGAACTCTCGCATGGCGCCGTCGTCTTCGCGACCGGCGCCGCTGAAGCCGTTCCCGACGAGTACCTCCACGGAGAGCACGCGCACGTCGTCACACAGCGAGCCTTCGAGCGGATGCTCGCCGACGGCGATCCCGTCGCCGCCGGAGCAAACAGCGTCGTGATGGTCCAATGCGTCGGCTCGCGCGATGAGACTCACCCCTACTGCAGCCACGTCTGCTGCACGCACGCCGTGAAGAATGCCCTCAAGCTGAAGGAGCTGAATCCGGAGGCAACGATCGTCGTTCTCTACCGCGACGTTCGGACTTACGGCCCGTATGAGGAGTACTACCGTCGGGCGCGGGAACGCGGCGTCCTGTTCGTCCGATACGAACCGGACGAGAAGCCGTCCGTCTCGACGACCGGCGAAGGTCTGAGCGTCACGTTCCGCGATCCGGTCGCTGCCGACACGCTGACCCTCGAAGCGGATCTTGTGGTACTCGCCGCAGGGATTCGCCCGAACGAGGATGCCGCCCAACTCGCCGAGGCCGCAGGTTTGGCGATGGATCCGGACGGTTTCTTCGCCGAGGCGAATCCGAAGTCGGCCCCTCTCGACGCCGTCGACCGGGGCGTGTATTTCTGCGGACTCTGCCATTCCCCGCAGCATATCGACGAAGCCATCCTTCAAGGGAAGGCCGTCGCGGCTCGAGCTTCGGCCTTGCTGTGGCGAGGGATCGCGGAGCTGGCCGAGAACTTGGCGACAGTGAATGAGCGGCGATGCGCCGGCTGCGGACTCTGCGTGACCGCGTGCCCGTACGACGCCCGCGTGATCGACGACGTCAGCGGTAAGGCGAAGGTCCTGGTGGAATTGTGCAAGGGATGCGGAACGTGTGTCGTGACGTGCCCGAATGCTGCAAGCCAGCAGGAGAGCTACGAACGAGCGACGGTCATGGATGTACTCGACGAGGTAATGACGTAGCCGGGACGCCGGTCGGCGTGAGCCGCCCGCGTCCTGTGGTAAGGAGGAGGCAGTGGATCAATTCGAGCCGAAGGTCATCGCGTTCTTGTGCAACTGGTGCACGTATACCGGCGCGGACCTCGCGGGAACCAGCAGGCTTCAGTACCCGCCGAACGTGCGAATCGTGCGCCTGATGT